>NZ_JBFTZV010000004.1:0-251150 GCF_056406615.1 Arthrobacter sp. P1_B3
ACAATGCCGCCGCGGAGACGTTCTTCTCGGCGCTGAAGAACGAGCGCGTCCACCGCACGGTCTACGCCACCAAGGCTCAGGCCAGRCGGGATGTAATCCGCTACATCGAGGGCTTCTACAACAGCCGGCGCCGGCACTCCGCMCTGGATTACCGCTACCCCAACGAGGTCCACTACAGTTACCAGCAGCCGCCCGCGGCAGCGTAGAKAAAACCACTAATCCGCTGTCCGAAATCTCCCAAGCGGCCCACTGGTCAATCATGGCAGCGTACTCGTGGCCCACAGGGCAAAGCCACCTCACCTTTTGCCCGGAGGCCCCGGTCATCTGCCGAGGTGTCTTGTGGTTGAGGGTTGGATGCCATTCCAGAGCTACCAGTGGGAAACGCACGGCCAAGGACCGGGCACCATAGTCGCCAAGCCTTCGCACGGCGATAATCTGGGCGGCGTAGTCCTCTCCCCCAGCAACCGCGGCTTTTATGTATTCCCGCACAACCTTCGTGGCGTCGGAAGTCAGCAAGCCCATGTCGGCCAAGTGCCCCACCGACGCCACCTCCAAAGCCGAGGGTGCACGTCGAACCACCACATCGGAGGGGCCGAGGGGCGTTAGCGGATACTCACGTACGCGGACAACCGTATGCCCCTCGCTCTCCAGGAGTCTGGTCTTTTCCCGGTCGCGGGGTTCCTTCTCGGCATGCCAATACGAGCCGTCGAACTCGATGGCGAAGCGTCGACAACCACGTCGATGCGCAGTCGCCGCCCGTTCGAAAGCTTGAGGCTAACATCATTGGCTATCTGGCTGTAGTGACTGCCGAGAACATGCTGGATCTCGGCATATGTGCCGATCTCCAACTCCGAGAGGCCAACTAGCAGGCACTTTCCACACGAACTCCCTGCGGTTCGCTTGAAAACCATGGCCTGCCATTCATGCCCATTGTTGCAGAGCCACCAAGCGTTATGCCGGGGCGCCATCAGTCACTTGGTGCGGCAGGAGGTCGCGATTTTTCGTGGGGTGCCATTCGGCGGCGATTTCCGGGTGACGGCTCGCAAGGTCATTGCCATATCCGACTCGTTGGTTCGCGCAGTACGGGCCGCCCGGACGAAAGTCCTTCGTCCTGTTGGAAATTATGGACTCCCACTCATGTCCGCAAAGACCCAACCACCAAACTCGCCGATTAGATTGGGGCAACACTTGGTCAGGCGTCAGCGGCAAGTTCTTCGTTGGGTGCCATTCCATCGCCACCTCCGGCACGCACGTGGCGAGATCATTGCCGTAGCCCACCTTTCGCTGCCCGCAAAATGGACACCCAATGCCGGCAACCTGGCTATAGACCGCGGCCTCCCAGACATGGCCACGCTCACACTTCCACCACACTTTCATATGCATTCCAGGTGACAGCTGGTCGAATGAAACCTGCCCGTTTAGGCTCTCATGGAACTGCCCTACGAGTTCCGGCGCGGCGGCGGTCAAGCTTATACTTAGTCGTTTCGTCATGGCTTCGTCAGCGTAGCCCCTAGGTCTGACAGCGTTTCTCGGACACAGATCAGTTCCGCGGGACCGCACCGACTTGACCCGAGTGCAACGGGTGGGGGTAACCCCGCCGCCGTAATTCGATCCGGCCCGCGCGGAAGATCTCAACACCGCTGGCATGACCCGCCTGGCCGCACCTCGGCCTGACGGGGTCGGGGGCTACGAACCCAATGGAGGGAGCGCAAAGACCGGACTCAACCGGCCCATACGCGATGCAGGCTGGAGACAGTTCCTGGATTTGATACGCGCCAAGGCTGAAAGCGCCGGGCGGGAGTTCATCCAAGTCAACCCCGCCTACACTTCCCCGACCTGCAGTGCTTGCGGGCACCGGGAGGCGGCCAACCGGAACGGCAAGCATTTCCATTGCCTTTCGTGCGGGCATCGGGACGACGCCGACATCAATGCGGCGGTCAACATACCCAGGGCCGGACTGGTCCTGCGGGACACGGCGTAAACCGCACCCCGAGAAGCCCGCATCAGGGAGAGGTCACACTCGAACAGGAGTTTTTTGGCTGGCTTAGGTCAACACGTGCCTCGGCGTCAGCGTAGGCTTCCCTGTCCAGGACTCCGATGACGCTGCGGAAGTGCGGTCGGCCGCAGTAGCCAGGACTGAGTGGTAGTCGGCGCTAAATCAACGGCGCGGGCTTCCCTGCCCTTCAGACCCAGGACACTCTTCGCGGCGTCAAGAGAAAGCAGAACAGGGCCCCTGATGGGCCTCCAGCGCCGACCAAGAACTCGTCCACCTTGTCGAAGTGGTCGTTGTGCTTCCGGGCCCGGAACCGTTGTGGTCCGGGGTCCTGCACGGCAGGGCTATTTGTTCTTGCCTGCCCCGGAGGACGCATAAGACTGAGCAACAGGTGATCCGGGGTTCGGTTCATCCGTAGGAGGCATCCCAAGCGTCAGCGGCATGGGTCAGCGGGCGGTAAGCGCCCCGCTGGTCCGAGAGACGGTCGTGTAGCCGAGCCGGGAACCGGTGACCCGGACGGTGAGTTTGGTGCCCTTGTCGGCGGTCCGGATCGGGACGCCGTTGCGCAGCCAGCGGTACGTGAAGGCAGTGCCCCAGCTCCAGGTGCCCCGCTTCACGGTCAGGAAATTCCCGGCCTGTACGGTGCCGGCAATCGTCGGCGTGGCCGAACTCAGGGTCGCAGCGGCCACCTTCGCCGAAGCGTCGGTCGTCTGGGTCTTCAGGATCCTGCCCTCCAGCGTGGAGGTGACCCTGACGGATATTTTCTTGCCGAAGTCTGCGCCCACAAGGGTGTAGTCGCGGCCGGTCGCCCCGGCGATCGGGGCGCCGTCGCGCAGCCACTGGCGGGACTCCTTCACCACCCTCATGTCATAGCGGGTCCAGACGCCGGCGGAGACGGTCAGTGTCTGTTTCACGGTTGCTGAGCCGCTGATGGCCGGGGCTTTGGTCTGATCCGGGTCACGCGGTGTCAGGGGCTTGGGGGCGGTGACTTTAATGCGGGTCGGGGCATAGCCCGGGGCGGAGACCGTCACGAAGACGGAGACGGTAATGCCAACTTGGGGCCTGCCCGGGGTGTAGGACGGGCCACCGGCCCACATCCTTCCGTCCGACATCAACCAGTCGTAGGTGACCTTCAGTTTCTCGGCCGGTTCGGACCAGGTGCCGGCCGTCACGGTCATCGGCGTGCCGGTCGTGAAGGCCCCGGTCAGGAGGGGCTTGGTGACGTTAGTTAGCGGCTTCAGCTCGACGGCCGTGCCCGCGGCAGCCGGCACGGCGACAGCGTTGGAGTAGGAGTTGCCGTAGGACCAGCGCCTCGTACTGTCGGTCTTCAGGACCAGGGTGTGCCCCTGGTCCTCGGCAGTGATCGTGTACGTCAGCCCGGTGGCTCCGGGAATAACAACACCGTCACGCAACCACGTGTAGTAGTGCTCAACCGGCTCGCCTGGTCCGGTGAAGCCAAGCCTGGGAACATTATCAACGCCTGTAAGGACGTCCCCCAGGCCGGTGCCGCCGGTGACCACGGCGCCGGGCGTTGGGTTGAATTCAGAGACGGATCTGGGCAACGAGGTCCTGGTGGCCGGCTTGAACCCGGGAGCGTGGCCGGTGATCCTGAAGCTGAGCAGCCCCTTCGATCCCCAGCCTGTCGTGTCGAACATGCGCGCGGTGGCACCAGGGATGGGCGCGCCGTCGCGAAGCCACTGGTACTGGACGTAGATAACCGGAGCGCCTCGAAAACTCCCCCCGGAAGCGATCACGAGGCGGCTGGGGTCATCCAGGCTGGTGCCCTCGCCGACCAATTGGAACGAAACGCTCGGGTCCGCCTGGATTGACGGGACGGCACCACCGGCGTTCGTGACGGGCGCGGTTTTGGCGGACTGCAGGGTCGTCTTTGCATAGCCCGGGGCTGTTGCCCTGGTCTTGACCCGGATGCCCTTGCCGAGGTCCGCCTCAGTGAGCCGGTAGGTGGGGCCGGTGGCGCCCAGGATAGGCACGTCGTCGCGCAGCCACTGGTGCGTGAGCGTGGCGTCCGCGGGATCCCAGGCACCGTCAACAACGGTCAGGGTGCTGCCGACCATGAGGGCACCGCTGATGCCGGGCCGCGGGCCGGCGACGGCGCTGTTGACGAGCATGGCATAGGTCGATCCGTTTTCGGCCGTGCAGACTTTGACGGAGTCGACGACCGGGCCACAGGGGGTCGATCGTCAATGCGGCCTGGGCCGGAACGGCGAGGCCGGTCAGCGAGAGCGCGGTGAGTGCCCCGGCGGCGCCGAGGCGGATGGTCTGTGTTTTCAATTGTTCCCCCAAGTCTTTGAGCCGGCTCCCAGGCTCCCCCCGTCGCCGAGCATAGTGCCCAGACACCGCTCCCGACAATGATTGCGCAGGTCAGGGCGCAGGGATGATGTCGCCGCTCATCCCGCCTACGTGTCGGAGGCCGGTGGTAATGTCCGGGACATGGAGCGCGAAGCCAGCCACGCGGCGGTCCACCATCAATTGTGGACCGCCACGTTGCTTTCTCTCATAGCCCTCGGGTCCGAGTCGGCCAGCTCGGCCAAGGGCTCGTCTTCGTCCCTCCAAATGTAGAGGTTCACTGTGTTGACCGGGGGCCGCGAACGGCGTCGGAGCCCTCCACGGAGATGCGCGCACCCACCCTCTGGCCTTGGGCCGGCCGAAGCCGCGCGCCGCACAGCGGGCGCGTGCGCGGACAACGCCGCGATGGAATCCTTCTTCTCGCTGCTGCAGAAAAACGTCCTGGACCGCCAGAGATGGCTCACACGCCAGGAGCTCCGCCTGGCGATCACCACCTGGATCGAAAGGACGTACCACCGCCGGCGACGGCAAAGACGGCTAGGAAAACTCACGCCGATCGAATATGAAACAATCAACCAGACCGCGCTCTTAGCGGCCTAAGACCCCGAGTCAACAAAAGCCGGGGCAGTCCCTTGAGCCGCGATGGGGCGTGACTCGCATATCAAACGTCACCTATGACGCAACTAGCGACTGGATCACGACGCTCAAGGGCATGGACGGCAAGCCCGCCGGGGCCCGAACGCGGGAACTCGTGAGCAAGGTCTTTGGCCGCATCATGGGTTACGCAGTCAGGAAGCGTCTCCTCGCGGGTAACCCGCGAAGGACCCCACTGGTCGCGCGGACTACATACCGGACGCCCGCCCGGTCAGGCGCCATACTTACCTGACCATGAAGCAGCTAACCGCGGTTGCTCGTGAGGCAGGGAACAGCGGACTCATGGTCATGCTGGCGGGCACATGCGGGCTTCGTTGGGGTGAAGTGACTGCGCTGGAGGTGGCCAACGTGCGGCTCGGCGACAAGCCTATGCTGGCCGTTACGCAGGCCTACAGCGAAGTCTCAGGCAAGCTGATCCTCGGCGCGACCTAGGTGTACTGCGCCGGGACGTTGTTGACATGTGGGGCTTGAAAACGAGGAGGACCTCCGGGCTAAGTGGTGCTGTCTAGTTCACACACTTTGCGCTCGGAGGTCCTCGTGTCCCACGTTAATGCCCGCCTGACAGTTCATGGAAGACGCCTGATCGTTGACCGTGTGGCCGCAGGCCGCCCGGTCGCCCATATCGCCGCGGAGCTGGGCGTGTCCCGGCAGACCGCCTACCGGTGGGTCAGACGGTTCCGGGCCGAAGGAGCCGGCCGGTCTGCCGGACCGCTCGAGCCGGCCGAGGTCATCGCCCGGGCGCACGAGTGCCGAACGTGAACAGGCCGTCCTGGGCGCCCGCAGGTCCTCCCGGTTCGGTCCGCTGCGGATCGCTGCGGCCACCGGGGTCCCGGCCCGGACGGTGTCCCGGATCCTGCAGCGGCACGGGGTTCCGCGGCTCGCGGACTGCGATCCGCTGACCGGCGCCCCGATCCGCGCGGCCCGAACCACGGCGAACCGGTACGAGCGGGCCAGGCCCGGGGAACTCGTCCATCTGGACGTCAAGAAGCTCGGACGCATCCCCGACGGCGGCGGCTGGCGCGCCCACGGCCGCTCGGAGCAGGTCAAGGGACGCGGCATCGGATACGACTACGTCCACGTCGCGATCGATGACCACACCCGCCTCGGCTATGCCGAGGTCCTCCCCGACGAGAAGGGTGCCACCGCGGCCGGGTTCCTCACCCGCGCCGCAGGCTACTTCGCCGGCCACGGCATCAACCGGATCGAACGCGTGATCACCGACAACGCCTTCGCCTACCGCAACTCCGCCGCGTTCCGTCAGGCCGTCGCCGGCCTCGGAGCAGTTCAGCGCTTCATCAAGCCCCACTGCCCCTGGACCAACGGCAAAGCCGAACGCTTCAACCGGACCCTGCAAACCGAATGGGCCTACCGCCAGGTCTTCACCAGCAGCAACCAACGCCAGGCCGCGCTTGCGCCCTGGCTCCAGCACTACAACACTGAACGCATCCACACCGGCATCGGAACCACACCCATCACCCGAGTGTCACCAACCTCATGACTCAGTACACCTGGGCGGCGAGGACCGACAGGTCCCCATCCCCCGACTGCTAGCTGATCAGCTGAGAAACGCCGTCGACGGCAAGCCCTCAACCGCGCGGGTTTTTCAGAGCCCGCGCGGTATGGTCCTGCGAAATGGCAACTTCACCAAGAACGTCTATAAGCCCGCTATTGAACGGGCCGCAGCCGGCGACCCTAACTTCCCATCCCCCACGTTCCACGATTTACGGCATACCGCCGTATCCCTGGCCATCAGCGCGGGTGCCAACGTCAAGGTGGTCCAGCGGTTAGCTGGCCACGCTTCCGCCACGCTGACCCTCGACACTTATGCTGGCCTCTTCGACGACGATCTCCACGACAGCGCCAGCCGGCTGAATGACCTATTGCGGGACATGGATTGGCAGTGACAGTTTTACCCGATGTCACTTTTGTGTCACTCAATGGACCTGCTTCTCAACGTTGACAGCGTTTTTCATACTGCCTCCGGAGCAGAAGGTCGTAGGTTCGAATCCTATCGAGGGCACAAAATACTGGCTTTGCCAGCAAACCCCGCTGTTTCACTGAAACGGCGGGGTTTTTTGTGCACTGAATCCAGCCGAAAGAACGCGGAAAACCAGCGGCTTTGCCCCTGCCGATTGTCGGTGCCCCCTCGTAGGCTGTTTTCATCGGTAGCGGGCTACCCTGCCCGCCCGAAGCATGAGGGGGTCTCACGTGTTCTTTCCAACGCAGCACTGTTCCATCGTTCCGCCCTATATGCTCCGCCGGCTGGCCGCGCAGCAAAAGCCGGAGCTCTCCAAGGCCGCCCGCGGCGCAAAGGAAGCCCTGCAACACGTCCCGAGCTTCCAGGCCTCCCGCGCACTGCCCGGGCCCGGCAGGCATCCGGGGCTACGGGAGCTCAAGCCGTCCGCGCCGGAACGGACGGTCTACGACGCCAAGTCCGCCGAGCAGTTGCCCGGCAGCGTGGTCCGCAAAGAAGGCGAACCGCCCACGGGCGATCCCGCCGCCGATGAGGCTTACGACGGGCTGGGGCACACCCACCGCCTCTACGCGGAAGCTTTCGGCCGGAATTCGATCGACGGCAACGGTCTCCGCCTCGATGCCACGGTCCACTATGGCCGCCTGTACGACAACGCGTTCTGGGACGGCCAGCAAATGGTCTTCGGCGACGGTGACGGCCAGGTCTTCGAGCGGTTCACGAAATCCCTGAGCGTCATCGGCCACGAGCTCACCCACGGCGTCACCCAGTACTCCGCCGGGCTGGTCTACCGCAACCAGGCCGGTGCCCTGAACGAGTCGATGTCCGATGTCTTCGGTGCTCTCGTTGAGCAGTACGTCCGAAAGCAGTCGACGGCGGAGGCCAGCTGGCTGATCGGCGAAGGCCTCTTCACGGACCAAGTCCAGGGGGCCGCCTTGCGCTCCATGAAGGCTCCTGGAACGGCTTACGACGACGACGTGCTCGGCAAGGACCCGCAGCCGGACTCGATGGACGGCTACGTGCGCACGAGCGCGGACAACGGCGGCGTGCACATCAACTCCGGAATCCCCAACCGTGCGTTCTGCCTGGTTGCCACGGCCCTCGGCGGCAATGCCTGGGACGCACCGGCACAGATCTGGTACGAGACGCTGACGGGCGGCACACTGTCCCCCACCGCCACGTTCGGCGCTTTCGCCAAGGCCACTGCCGCCTCTGCCAGGGAACTTTTCGGGGAGGATTCCAAGGAACATGACGCCGTGCGCTCCGCGTGGGAAACTGTGAAAGTAAAGTTCCCGGGAGCCCGGCGATAAGCCAAGCCCCCCGCAGATCGAGTCCGATTGAGATCCGAGTCCGATGAAGATAACTGTCCAGCGCAGTGGCGGCGTGGCCGGAATGAAAAGGACGTGGACCGTCCGGCCCGAGCCGCCGGAGGACACCGACCGGTGGCAGCCTCTGATCGAGGCCTGCCCCTGGGACGACGTTGCCGGAATCAGCGGCACAACCGGCCAGCCGGACCGGTTCATGTACAGCATCCGGGCCGATCAACACCGGGCAGTCCTGCCCGAGCGTGCGCTGACGGGTCCGTGGCGCGACCTCGTCGAATGCGCGCGATCCGCGGCCGAGGAGTCGGCGCCGCCGGGCTTTGGCTAGCGGACTTTGGCTAGTCGGGGCCCGTCACGCCGCCGCTCTTTATGCCGTGGCCAGGTGTCCCCGGAACGTGCGCCGGTAGGACTGCGGGCTGGTGTCCAGCGCCTTGGCAAAGTGGTGGCGCAACAGGACCGAATGTCCGAAGCCGGATTCCCTCGCGATCTCGTCGATATTGAGTTCCGTACTCTCCAGCAGTTCCTGCGCCC
Source organism: Arthrobacter sp. P1_B3 (assembly GCF_056406615.1). Taxonomy (NCBI): domain Bacteria; kingdom Bacillati; phylum Actinomycetota; class Actinomycetes; order Micrococcales; family Micrococcaceae; genus Arthrobacter; species Arthrobacter sp. P1_B3. The sequence goes on from NZ_JBFTZV010000004.1 coordinate 8,780, forward strand.
GCAGCACCCGCTGGGAATTGAGCCAGGCCGCCGGGGTGGCCCCCGTTTCCGCGCGGAAGCGCCGCGCAAACGTCCGCGGCGACATATGGACCCTGGCCGCCAGTTCGTTGACTGCGTGTTCCTCGTCCAGGTGCCGGACCATCCACTGCAGCAGCTGCTCCATGGGCTCCGATCCGCACTGGGGAATGGGTCGGTCGATGTACTGGGCCTGGCCGCCGTCCCGGTGCGGCGGGACCACCATGTCCCGGGCGATGGCGGCGGCCACCTTGGCGCCGAACTCAACGCGGACCAGGTGCAGGCAGGCATCGATCCCGGCGGCCGTGCCGGCACTCGTGATGACCCGGCCGTCTTCGACGTAGAGGACGTTTTCATCCACCAGGACAGCGGGGTATCGGCTGGCCAGTTCCTGGGAGTAATGCCAGTGGGTGGTGCAGCGGCGGCCATCGAGCAGGCCGGCCCTAGCCAGGGCGAAGGCCCCCGAACAAATGGACATCACCCAGGCACCGCGGGCATGGGCGGCCCGCAGGGCCTCCAGGACGGATTCGGGAACGTCCTCATCCCGGCCGTACGGCGCCATCACCACCAGGTCTGCGTCCGCTGCCGCTTCCAGCCCCAGACCGACGTGCATGGACAGGCCGGACTTGAGCGGGACGTCGCCCGGCTCCGGAGCACAGACGCGAAAATCGAAGGCGGGCACGCCGTTTCCGCGGTCCGAACGGTCTATGCCGAAGACCTCAAAGGCCGTCGCGAACTCGAAGATCGAGAAGTTGGGAACCACGATCATTGCCACTGATTTGATCATGCTTCCAGTGTGGCAGAAATTATAGCTTTTTGGGCATTTCTGCCACTTTTTTTAGGTCGTGGACCGGAGAACCATGGAGGTATGGAACTCCTCGGAATCGCCCTCATCGTCCTGATCATTGTCGGCCTCGCAGCCACCATCTCCGCCCTCCGGAAGGACGGCCTCGGCCACACCCCGCCCGTCCGCTCGGAAGAGTATTGGATGGCCCGGGACCTGCCGAGTGTCAACTACACCCTGCGGATCTTCTAAGTCTCCGCGCACACCACGGGCCCGGCTCATCCAGCCGGGCCCTCAACATGCGCCCCGCAGCAGCGGGACTGAGCAGAGGGACTGAGCAGCGGGACCGGACAACCGCCGTCGCCACCCCAGCTGACAGTCCGCCCCAGTAGACTGTCTCCAGCCATGACATTGCATATTTCCTACCCCGCCGAGCTGCCGGTATCCGAGCGCCGCGAAGATCTGATGGCCGCCATCGCGGCCAACCAGGTGACCATCATCGCCGGTGAGACCGGCTCGGGTAAGACCACCCAGATCCCCAAGATGTGCCTGGAGCTCGGCTTGGGCGAGACCGGACTGATCGGCCACACCCAGCCCCGCCGGCTCGCGGCCCGCACGGTGGCCGAGCGCATCGCGGAGGAACTCGGCGTCGAGGTCGGCCAGGAAGTGGGCTTCCAGGTCCGCTTCACCGGCGAGGTCAGCCGGTCCACCAAGGTCAAGCTCATGACCGACGGCATCCTGCTGGCCGAAATCCAGCGCGACAGGCTGCTGCGCAAATACAACGCCATCATCATCGACGAGGCCCACGAACGCAGCCTCAACATCGACTTCATCCTCGGCTACCTCAAGCGGATCCTGCCGCAGCGCCCGGACCTGAAGATCATCATCACCTCGGCCACGATCGATCCGGAGCGCTTCGCCAAGCACTTCGGCACCGAGGAAGAGCCCTCCCCCATCATTGAGGTGTCGGGCCGGACCTTCCCGGTGGAAATCCGCTACCGCCCGCTGTCCCAGCCCGCCGGCGGCGCCGGCGCCGATGATGGAGAAGGCGCAGCCTCGGACGACGAACTCGAGGAGGACCGCGACCCGCTCGATGCCGTGTGTGACGCCGTCGACGAACTCGCAGAGGAGGCGCCGGGCGACGTCCTGATTTTCTTCTCCGGCGAGCGCGAAATCCGCGACGCGGCGGAGGCCCTCAACGCCCGCATCCAGTCCAACCGGCGCCTGGCCGGCACCGAGGTCCTTCCCCTCTTCGCACGGCTGAGCCTGCAGGAGCAGCACAAGGTCTTCCACCCCGGCGGCAAACGCCGGATCGTGCTGGCCACCAACGTCGCCGAGACGTCGCTGACGGTCCCCGGCATCAAGTACGTCATCGACACAGGCACGGCGCGGATCTCGCGCTACTCGCACCGGACCAAGGTCCAGCGCCTGCCGATCGAACGCGTCTCCCAGGCCTCGGCCAACCAGCGCTCTGGCCGCTGCGGCCGTGTCTCGGACGGCATCGCGATCCGGCTGTACTCCGAGGAGGACTTCGGGTCGCGGCCGCTGTTCACGGACCCGGAGATCCTGCGCACCAACCTCGCGGCCGTCATCCTGCAGATGACCGCCATGGGCGTGGCCCGCGGACCGAAGGATGTGGAGAACTTCCCCTTCGTCGAGCCGCCGGATTCGCGCGCCATCAACGACGGCGTTAGTCTCCTGCGCGAACTTGGCGCCCTTAGCGCCGCCCGCACCCAGGAGCCAGCGGACGACGGCGACGGCCGCCCCGGCCGCCGGCCGGCGGGCGCGGCCGGAAGAAACGGCGGCGGACTCACCGCCGTCGGCCAGCAGCTGGCCCAGCTGCCGGTGGACCCGAGGCTCGGCCGGATGATCGTGGAGTCCGGAAAGCGGGGCTGCGTCCGGGAAGTCATGATCCTGGCCGCCGCGCTGACCATCCAGGACCCTCGCGAGCGCCCAACGGACAAGCAGCAGCTCGCCGCGGAGAAGCACGCCCGCTTCCGGGACGAGAACTCCGACTTCACCGGCTACCTGAACCTGTGGAACTACCTGCAGGAAAAACAGCAGGAACTGTCCTCCACGGCGTTCCGCCGGCTCTGCCGCGGCGAGTTCATCAACTACCTGCGGGTCAGGGAGTGGCAGGACCTGTTCGCCCAGCTCCGCCAGTTGGCCCGCCCGCTGGGCATCAGCCTGGACAACAAGCGCCTTGCCGATCCGGTGGGCAACCACGACGGCATCCACATCAGCCTGCTCTCGGGGCTGCTGAGCCACGTCGGCATCCTCGACGAGCGCAAGCGCGAGTACGCCGGTGCCCGCGGCAGCCGCTTCGCGATCTTCCCGGGTTCGGCACTGTTCAAGAAGTCGCCCACCTTCGTGATGGCCGCCGAACTCGTGGAGACGAGCCGGCTCTGGGCACGCGTCGCGGCCAAGTTCGATCCGCTCTGGGCCGAGCAGGTGGCCCCTGACCTGGTCAAGCGCAGCTACAGCGAACCGCACTGGTCCAAGAAGATGGGCGCGGTGATGGCCCACGAAAAGGTCACCCTTTACGGCGTGCCCATCATCCCGAGCCGTCGCATCAACTACGGCAAGGTGGATCCCGAGCTCTGCCGCGAGCTCTTCATCCGCCATGCCCTGGTTGAAGGCGACTGGCAGACCCACCACAAGTTCTTCCACCGCAACCGCGCTCTGCTGCACGAAGTCGAGGAGCTCGAGGCCCGGATGCGGCGCCGGGACATCCTGGTGGACGACGAGACGCTGTTCGAGTTCTACGACGCCCGGATCGGCGTGGAGGTCGTCTCGGAGCGGCACTTCGACAAGTGGTGGAAGGACGCACGGCAGCAGGATCCCACGCTGCTCGACTTCGACCAGTCCCTGCTGATCAGCGAGGACGCCGCGGCCCTGGATGACTCCGCCTACCCCAAGACCCTGCTGCACAAGGGCTTCGAGCTGCCGCTGAGCTACGAGTTCCACCCGGTGGCGCCCGGTTCGCCGCCGAACCCCTCCGACGGCGTCACCGCCGAGGTCCCCGTACTGTTCCTGAACCAGCTCGACGACGCCGCGTTCCGCTGGCTGATCCCCGGGCAGCGGGTGGAACTCGTGACGGCGCTCATCAAGTCGCTGCCCAAGCAGGTCCGCAAGAACTTCGTTCCCGCACCGGATGTGGCCCGGCAGGCCGTCGCGGCGCTGGAGGCGGACTTCGATCCCGCCACGAACGAGCTCGAACCGTCGCTGGAACTGGTGCTGCGCCGGATCCGCGGACAGGTCATCCCGCCGGGGTCCTGGAACTGGGACGCCGTGCCTGCGCATTTGCGGGTCAGCTTCCGGGTGGTGGATTCCCGCGGCAAATTGCTGGATGAGGGCAAGGACCTCAACGCGCTGCAGGAGCGGCTGGCCCCTGCCACCCGCAGGGCCATCGCGGAATCCCTCGGTGCCACACCGGGCACCACGGCACCTCAACCTAAAGGAAATGGCACGGCTAAGGGGACGGCCGGCGCGAACGGGAAGGACACCCGGGCGTCACGGGCCGGTTCGTCGCCGTCGGCCGCCCTGGCGGCTGCCACGGCCGCGGCCCCGGGCGGGTTCACGGAAATGTCCGGGCTCAAGGACTGGACCTTCGGAACCGTCCAGCGCCAGGTCCAGGGCAGCGTTGGCGGGCACACCGTCACCGGCTTCCCGGCCCTGGTGGACGAGGGAACTTCCGTGGCGCTGCGGCTGTTCCAGACGCCGTCGGAACAGCAGGAAGCCATGCGCGGCGGTGTCATCAGGCTGCTGGCCCTGAGAGTGCCGCCGCCGGACCGCTACGTCCTGGAGCACCTGAACAACACCGAGAAACTGACGTTCAGCCAGAACCCCCACGGTTCCGTGACGGCGCTGATCGCTGACTGCGCCCTGGCCGCCATCGACAAACTCACGCCGGCCGGGCTGCCGTGGGACGAGGCATCGTTCAAGGCGTTGTACGAGAGTGTCCGGGCGGAGCTGATCGACACAGTCTTCACGGTCACCGCCGTCGTCGAACGCATCCTGGCGAGCACGCGACGGATCGAAAAGCAGCTCAAAGGCACCACGAGCCTGGCCCTCATCAGTGCGCTCAACGACGTCAAGAGCCAGCTCGAGCAGCTGGTGTATCCGGGTTTCGTGGCACGCACGGGCTACGCCCAGCTCAGCCAGCYGCCCCGCTACCTCACGGCGATCGAAAAACGCCTCGAGAAGCTGCCGGGCAACGTCCAGCGGGACGCCCAGCACATGGCTGCGGTCCAGGCACTCGAGGACGACTACGACGACGCCGTCTCCGCCCTGCTGCCCGGACGGCGGGCCGGTGCGGAGTTAACCCATGTGCGCTGGATGATCGAAGAACTCCGGGTGAGCCTCTTCGCCGTCGAACTCGGGACCGCCTATTCGGTGTCCGAGAAGCGCATCCGGGCGGCGCTTAACAAGGTACTGGCGCCGGCGTAGGTCAGGCGGCCGGAACGTGCTCGGCGTGGCCGGCCGTGCGGAGGCCTTCGCGGAGCTTCTCCGCGTTGGCGTCCAGCCTGGCCGGATCCGGGTGCTGGTCCGCCGAGCCGAAATCAAAGTCAGCCATCGAGTTGGAGGGCCACACGTGGACGTGCATGTGGTTGATTTCGTAGCCGGCCACGATCAGCCCTGCCCGGGCGGCGTCGAACACGTCCACCTGGACTGCGCCGATCTTGCGGGCAACTTCCATGACCCGGCTAAGGACCTCAGGCGAGGCGTCCGTCCAGCGGTCCACTTCCTCGGTAGGCACCACGAGGGTGTGGCCGTCGGCCAGCGGGCCCATGGTCAGGAACGCCACGACGTCGTCCTCGCGCCAGACAAAGCGGCCCGGGATGTCCCCATTGATGATTTTGGTGAAGAGAGTGCTCATGCGTCCGCCTTTTCTGCCGGGGACCCCAGGGTGCTGGCGTCCAGGACAAAACGGTACTTCACGTCGCCGGCCACCATGCGGTCGTAGGCTTCGTTGAGCTGGTCTGCCCCGACCACCTCGACGTCGGACACCACGCCGTGCTCGGCACAGAAGTCCAGCATCTCCTGGGTCTCGGCGATGCCGCCGATCAGTGAACCCGCATAGGCGATCCGGCGTCGGATCAGCGCGCCGGGGTTGACGGGCGGCATCGCTTCCGCGGGCAGGCCCAGCTGGAACAGCGCGCCGTCCAGGCGCAGCGTGCGGAAGTACGGGTTGAGGTCGTGCGAGGCGGCGACGGTGTCGATAATGACGTCGATGCTGCGGTTCGCGGCCTCCATCGCGGCTGGGTCCGTGGAGAGGATGACGTCGTCGGCGCCCAGCTCGCGTGCTGCTGCGAACTTGTTCTCCGACGTCGTAAAGACCTTGACCTCTGCACCCATGGCCTTGGCAATCTTGACGGCCATATGGCCGAGGCCGCCCAGTCCGACGACGCCGACCACATCGCCTTCCTCGACCTCGAAGTGGCTTAGCGGCGAATACGTGGTGATGCCGGCGCACAGCAGGGGCGCCGCGGCGGCGGGATCCAGGCTCTCCGGGACCCGCAGGACGTAGTTGCGGTCCACCACGATGGACGTGGCGTAGCCGCCCTGGGTGATGGCGCCGTCGTTGCGGGCATCCTTGGCCCCGTATGTTCCCACCAGGCCGTTTTCGCAGTACTGCTCCAGGCCGTCCAGGCAGCTGTCGCATTCGCGACAGGAATCCACCATGCAACCCACGCCCACGCGCTCCCCCACTGTGAAGTCCTCGACGGCGGAACCGACCCGGCTGACCCGGCCGACGATCTCGTGGCCCGGGATCAAAGGGTACGTGTCGCCGCCCCATTCGCCGCGGGTGGCGTGCACGTCCGAGTGGCATAGTCCGCAGAATTCGACGGCGATCTCGACGTCGTCCTCTTTGGGGGCGCGCCGGGACACGGTCAGGGGAACGAGTCCGCTATCCGGTGCGGTGGCACCGTAGGCGGCGGCGAGCCGCGGACCTGGCGTCGTCGTGTGTGTGGCGGCCGTGGTCAAATCGGGAAGCGGCTTGGCAAGGGGCGGCGGTACGGGGCGTCCAGGAGTCATGTCTCGACGCTACCCCCGGTCCCGGCATGTATTCCACTTTGGCGTGCGGGGTGTTCGGTGCGGGCCGAGCGCCCGTTACATTTATTGGGTCCCCGAGGGCCGGGGATTTGGTCGCTGGGCCCGGTATGACTTTCTCGCCCTGTCATTGATGATCCGGGGGGGTGTTGTCGCCGGGTTCGGAGGCACGCGTTGACTGCTGATAGGGACACGGCCGGCTCCTTCCGCGGGGGCCAGGTCTCTTTGTAACGTGGGTGCCAGCATCGGGTGTCGTGACTGCGGCCAGGTAGTGGTGCAAAGGAGCGCCGGATGGACGAAGGATACGAGGTCTACTGCCGACTTGATGTCGGCAAGTCCGAGCATCACGCCGCCGCGTTGAATGCCGCTGGTGAACGGGTCTTCGATAAGCCGCTGCCCCAGGACGAGGCGCGGCTGCGCGAGCTTTTCACCGGCCTGCAGCAGCACGGCCGGGTGCTGGTGATCGTGGACCAGCCCAACACCATCGGGGCACTCCCGATAGCCGTGGCGCGTGACTGTGGCTGCACTGTCGCTTACCTGCCCGGCCTGGCGATGCGCAAAGCCGCCGATCTGTATCCCGGCAAGTCCAAGACGGACGCCCGGGACGCGTTCATCATCGCCGAGACAGCCCGGGCGATGCCACACACGCTGCGGGCCGTTGACCGGGACAGCGAGGTGCTCGCGGCGCTGAAGGTGCTCTCCGGATTCGACGCCGACCTGACCCACGAGTGCACCAGGGCAATCAACCGCCTGCGGTCCCTGCTTCTGCAGATTTTCCCCGCCCTGGAGCGTGTCTTCCCGGGAACCGTGCTCACCCGGTCGCTGGTGCTGGAGCTGTTCATCAAGTACTCCGGACCCACCGGCCTGCGTGCCGCGGGCCGATCCAACGTGCTGCGCTGGGCCAGGAACCACAGCCGCAAGGACCCCGTGAACCTGATCGAGGCGGTCTTTTCGGCACTGGGCGAGCAGACCGTCACCGTGATCGGCACCGAAGCCGTCGAACTGGTCATCCCCGCGTCGCCGCCCAGATCAAGGAACTCAAACACCAACGCGCCATCGTCGCAGAAGAAGTCGAAAAACTGCTCGATGACTTCCCTCTTTCCCAGGTCTTGATGTCCATGCCGGGAGTCGGCATCAAGACCGCAGCGACCATACTCCTGACTATCGGGGATGCCGGCACATTCACCTCCGCCGGACACCTTGCCGCGTACGCCGGCATCGCCCCGGTGACACGGCGCTCCGGAACCTCAATCCGCGGTGAGTTCCCCGCACGTTCAGGGAACAAACAGCTCAAGAACGCACTCTTCAGATCCGCCTGGATCGCCAGCGGCCACCACCCGGCGTCAAAGGCCTACTACCAAAAGAAACGTGCACAGGGAAAGAAACACAACGCCGCCGTCATCTGCCTGGCCCGGCGCCGCTGCGACGTCATCTACTCGATGCTCAAACACGGCACCCTCTATGAGGAAAAACCCGCCCAGGCCGCTTGACCAAAGCATAGGGACACCCCCCGTGGGCCACGTGCGCCGGAGGCCTTCTACAGCCGCCCTGCGAGCGGCTGCCGTCGCAACTGGCGACCGGTCTATTTTGTCAGACCCCCAAAGGACACTTGAAACATGGACGGCAATCAGGGGCCCGACGTGGCTTCATCAGTGGCAGGGCGCAGTCACGACGACCTCCAGGATTTGCTCGCACTCTGCGCCCGCGTGCTCCGGGACGTGCGTCAGGCCGAGGATCGCGCCGGGATAATCGAACAGTACCGACAGCTTGACGAGTTGCGCTCTGCGATCGACGCATTGCTGACGCGTCTTCAGCTCGACGTTTTCCTGGGCAGCGTTTCGGGAGTGACTTTCGGACCGGGAAGGTCGCCGATGGCTTTCGAAGCGGTGGAACGGCTCCGGCGGACCATAAATGTCATAGCCCGCAGGGACACTTGATTCATGGACGGCAATCAGGGGCCCGAAGTGGTTCCGGCAGACTCGGCACCGGCAAGTTCTGTGACGGTCGCTGCACTGGCCCGGATCCTGGCCTTCCTCCCGGCTCCGGACAGCGCCGCCGCACTGATCGACGAGATCCGGGACCTGGAGGACCTGAAGTCCGCCATGGCAGCCCGGCAGGCCCGGCACGCAGTCGCCTTCGACCTGCTCCAACGCCACGAGCAGACCGCCGCCGGGATCCCGGCCGAGAAACTCGGCGCCGGGGTCGGCGCGCAGGTCGCCCTCGCCCGGCGCGAATCCCCGGCCAGGGGCGGCCGGCTCCTGGGCCTGGCCAAAGCCCTGGTCACCGARATGCCGCACACCCTCGCCGCSCTGCAGACCGGACAGCTCAACGAATGGCGCGCCACCCTSMTCGTSCGCGAAACCGCCTGCCTGRCCGCCGCGGACCGGGCTGTAGTCGACGCGGACCTCGCCGCGGACACCGGCACGTTCGACGGGGTGGGTGACCGGTCCCTGACCGGCCGGGCACGGGCCGCCGCGTACCGGCTCGACCCGCGCTCCGTGACCGAACGCGCCGCGCACGCCGCCACCGAGCGGCACGTCAGCCTCCGCCCGGCCCCGGACACCATGTGCTATCTGACCGCCCTGCTCCCGGTCACCGCCGGCGTCGGCGTCTACACCGCCCTGACCCGGCACGCCGACACCCTCAGGAACAGCGGGGACCAGCGGGGCCGCGGGCAGCTGATGGCCGACACCCTGGTCGAACGCAGCACCGGCACCCCCGGCGGGATCACCGGGGTCGAAATCCAGCTCGTCATGACCGACCGCACCCTCTTCCAGGCCGACGCCGAACCGGCCCGGCTCCCCGGCTACGGCACCGTCCCGGCCGGCTGGGCCCGCAGCCTGATCAACGGCACAGCGGCTAACGACAGCACATTCGGCGTCGGTTCACCCGGACAACATGGTCCAGGGGAACCCGGCGAGTCAACCAGCGGTCCCCCCGAACCCGGCGGCGGCGCGCCCGACCCGGGCACAAGCCCCGGTGGCATAGCCGGCGGTTCCCCGGGACCCGGCAGTCCCTCTAAACCAAGCGGCGCGGACGGGATCGCGGATAACACCGCGTTCGGCGTCTGGGTCCGCCGGCTCTACACCCACCCCGGCACCGGCGGGCTCGTCGCGATGGACTCCCGCGCCCGGATCTTCCCGCCCGGGCTCCGCCGCCTCATCCAGACCCGCGACGACACCTGCCGCACGCCCTACTGCGACGCGCCGATCCGCCACATGGACCACATCATCTCGTGGCACCACGGCGGCCAAACCACCCAGACCAACGGCGCCGGACTCTGCGAAGCCTGCAACCACACCAAAGAAACCCCCGGCTGGACCGCCCGCCCCGCAGCCGATCCCGGATCGGCCTCCGGCAGCGGGGACAGACACAGGCACACCATCGAACTCACCACCCCCACCGGCCACACCTACCACTCCACAGCACCACCCCTGCCCGGAACGCCGCTCCGCCGATCAGCCACGGATCAGCCGGGCTCCCGCCGTCGGCGCCAGCTCCGTCACCAGGCCAAAACTCTGATACACAGCCGGCTCAAAGAAGCGGCCGCAGCCTAGAAATCACAGACTGCCCGAGGGGCTTGGGGCGTTGCTGCTACCCGTGACCTGACCATTGCTCCTGCCGGCGCCTACTGTGAAGCCTCGTCCCCGCCGTAGGGTTCCGGCCCAATGACAACATCGTTGGCGGCTCCGTGACACCACTCCGAAAACGATCCCGGGTACAAGGCAGCGGAAAAGCCGGCGATCTCAAGGGCGGCGATTTCATGGGCCGCTGTCACGCCGGAACCGCAATACACGGCGGTGGGAACGTCTGCCCTGTAGCCGAGCCGCTCGAACCGCTCCCGGAGCTCCGCCGGGGCCAGAAAGCGCCCGTCAGCCTGCAGGTTTCCTGTGGTGGGGGCGCTCACGGCGCCCGGAATATGGCCGGCGCGGGGATCCACGGGTTCGATTTCCCCGCGGTAGCGTTCGGCCGCCCGGGCGTCAAGAAGCAAGCCGCGCCGCCCCCAGGTGGCGGCCTGTCCTGCGTCAATTGCGGGCATGGCGCCGGCGGACAGGGTGACGTTCCCCGGTACGGGCTGTTCGGATCCGGCCGCAAGTTCGAACCCGGCGGCACGCCAGGCGGCCAGGCCGCCGTCGAGCAGGTGAACCTGCCGGAAGCCGGCGTTGCGCAGCATCCACCACAGCCGGGCGGCGGCCATGTTGCCGCTGTCGTCGTAGGCTACGACGGCGTCGGCGTCGTTGATGCCCCAGCGGCGCGCGGACTTCTGGAACTGTTCCAGCGGCGGCAACGGGTGCCTTCCGCGTCGCGGTTCCGCGGGTCCGGCGAGTTCGGTGGCGAGATCCACGAAGGCAGCTCCAGGGATGTGTTCGCGCAGATAGTGGTCGTGACCGTGGGGGTCACCGAGCGCCCAGCGAACGTCGAGGAGCACTGTGCGCTGGCCGGTTCCGCCGGCGCCGTCCAGCCGGTCCTTGAGGGCAGCAGCATCGAGAAGGGTGTCCATTTCCCCACTCTATCTTCGGCGTCCCGCCGCCCCCGGTAGGCTGTAGCGGTGAACACCGCGCACCAGCAGGACCGGGCCTGGGCCGACGAGGCCGTCCGCCGGATCAACGCCGAAAACAACCGCTCTGCCGACACCCACCTGTATTCGGTGCCGCTCCCGGACCACTGGGGCGTGCAGCTGTACCTGAAGGACGAATCCACCCACCGCACGGGCAGCCTCAAGCACCGGCTGGCGCGTTCGCTGTTCCTTTTCGGTCTCGTCAACGGCTGGATCCGGGAAGGCACCACGATCGTTGAGGCGTCCAGCGGCAGCACCGCCGTCTCCGAAGCCTATTTTGCGCAACTGCTCGGTCTGCCCTTCATTGCCGTGATGACCCGGACCACCAGCCGCGAGAAGATCGCCCTGATAGAACAGTTCGGCGGCTCGTGCCACCTGGTGGACCACGCGTCCGAGGTCTACGAAGCGGCCGCGGATCTGGCCAGCAGCACCGGCGGGCACTACATGGACCAGTTCACGTACGCCGAACGTGCCACGGACTGGCGCGGGAACAACAACATCGCCGAGTCGATCTTCGGCCAACTGGCACTGGAGGAGCACCCGGTCCCCCGCTGGGTTGTGGTCGGAGCCGGCACCGGCGGGACCAGCGCCACGATCGGCCGGTACCTGCGGTACCACTGCCACGAGACCAGGCTCGCTGTCGTCGACCCGGAAAATTCCGCGTTTTATCCCGGCTGGCGGAACAGCAGGCCCGACGGCGGAAGTCCCGCTCCCGGGACAGCAACCGGCGGGACAGCTACTGTCGCAACGGCGGCCGGTTTGCCGTCACGCATCGAGGGCATCGGCAGGCCGCGGATGGAGCCGAGTTTTGTGCCCGCCGTGATCGACCACATGATCCAGGTTCCCGACGCTGCGTCGGTGGCGGCCATGCGACACCTGAGGGAACATGCCGGACTGCACGCGGGCCCGTCCACCGGCACCAATCTCTGGGGCGTGTGGCAGCTCATCGCCGGGATGATCGCGGAGGGCCGGCGCGGCAGTGTTGTCTCGCTCATGTGCGACGCCGGGGACCGCTACGCCGGGAACTACTACAACCCGGAGTGGCTGGACGCCCAGGGCCTGGATCCCGAGCCTCACGAGGCCGTGCTGCGCGAGTTCTTCCAAACCGGCGTCTGGCCGGCCTAGGCTAGACCTCCACTGAATCGCCGCTGGAGAGGTGCCGGTACTCTGTGCCGTACTTGGCGCCGATCCGGGTCACATGCCCCTCCACCAGGCCGCGGCCCAGCTCGTTCAGGAGCGCGTCGTGGACAGGGAAGGCCTGCGGGGCGCGGACGCCGATGACGAAGTCCACCACTTCGCCCACCTTGTTCCACGGGGCGTGGATGGGTACAAGCAGCGTCTTGACTTCGACGCCGTCGGGGATCGCGAAGGAGTCCCCGGGGTGGTAGACGTTGCCATCCACCAGGTAGCCGACGTTGGCCACGACGGGGATCTGCGGGTGGATGAGGGCGTGCTGGCCACCATATGTCCTGACCGCGAAGCCGGAGGTTTCAAATTCCTCGCCCGCGGCCGCCGCATGGATGCGGCTCCCGGCGTCGGGCGCCTTGCCGCGAAGCGTAGCGGCCACCGCCTCCGGGGCGAAAAGCTCAAGGTCAGTGTTTGACTGCAACGCCGCGGCGACGGCGTCGACGTCCACATGGTCCGCGTGCTCGTGGGTGATCAGGACTGTATGGGCTCCGGCCAGGGCCCGGTCCGTCTCCGAAAAAGTTCCCGGGTCAAACACCAACACCCGGCCGTCCTGCTCGAGGCGGACACAGGCATGCGTGAATTTGGTCAGCTTCATCCGGCCAGCCTAGGCACCAGCCGCCACAGTGTCCACGGAGCGCTGCTGGCAATCTTGGACGCTGGTAATCTTGGACATTGCCACCACACCTCAGCGAGTCCCACCCGCGCATCCTTTGACGAAGCGAGTTCCACGATGTCCCAAGGCACTACCGCCGGCAGCAGCCGGACTCCGGCCTCGGCACCGGTGCAGGGCAAGGAGCAGCGCGTTACCAAGCAGCGCCTCGCCGTCAGCGCCGCCCTGGACGATCTGGCGGACTTCGTCAGCACCCAGGAACTGCACCGCATCCTCCAGGAGCGTGGCACCGCGGTGTCCCTCGCCACGTCCTACCGGATCCTGCAGTCCCTCGCCGACGACGGGCTGGTGGATGTCCTGCGCAACGCCGACGGCGAAGCGGTCTACCGGCGCTGCGCCGTCACCGGGCACCATCATCACTTGCTGTGCCGCAACTGCGGCAAGGCCGTGGAAGTGGAAGCCCCGGCGGTGGAAGCCTGGGCCGCGCGGATCGCGCGGGAGCACGGATTCACCGCGGTGGAGCACACCGTGGAAATCTTCGGGCTGTGCCCGGAATGCACGGCTTTGACGGCCGGCGAGTAGCCCCGCCGGCTCAGGCCACCGCCGTCGTCGTGGTGCGTACAATCCGGCCGTTCAGCCCCCGCTTGGCCCGGGCGTTGCCGATCATGCGGCAGGCCACATAGATCACGAAGGACAGCGTGGTCACATACGGGCTGATCGGCAGCCGGCCGCCGAGAGCCAGCAGGATGCCTCCGACGGTCGCCGCCATCGCGAAGACGATGCTCAGCGTGACCACCAGCCGGGGCGAGGACGTGACGCGCATGGCGGCCGCCGCGGGCGTGATCAGCAGGGCCAGCACCAGCAGGGCGCCCACAATCTGGATGGACAGCGCCACGCTGATTCCCAGCAGCACCATGAAACCCAGGGCCAGGGCTCGCACCGGCACGCCGCGGGCGGTGGCGACGTCGGGGTCAACACTGGCAAAGGTCAACGGCCGCCAGATGGCGACCAGCGCCAGCATCACCACGACGGCGGCGACCGCCAGGACCTGCAGCTGGACCGTCCCGACCGACACAATCTGTCCGGTGAGCAGGCCGAACTTGTTGGCCGCCCGGCCCTCGTACAGGGACAGGAAGAGGATGCCCAGGCCCAGCCCGAAGGGCATGATGACGCCGATAATCGAGTTCTTGTCCCGGGCACGGACACCCATCACGCCCAGCACCACGGCTGCGATGACCGATCCTGCCAGCGAGCCGAGGATAATGTCCGCGCCAATCAGCAGCGCGAACGCCGCCCCGGCAAAGGACAGCTCCGAGATTCCGTGGACCGCAAAAGCCAGGTCGCGTTTCATCACGAAGGTGCCCATCAGTCCGCCCAGCAGACCGAGGACGGCGCCGGCCCAGATGGAGTTCTGCACCAGGACCAGCAGCTCGGCGTAGTTTTCGAAATTGAAGATTGAATGCAGCAGATTGCCCAGATCCATTTAGCCCGCCTCCCCTGCGACAGAATGCGCGTCCTCGTGGTGGTGCGTCGCGCCGTCCGGCAGCCCCACAACGATCAGCCGGCCATTGGCTTGGATGACTTCAACATGGCTGCCGTACAAGTCGGAAAGCACCTCGGTGGTCATGACCTCAGCGGGGGTGCCCACCCGGAACCGGCCGCCGGCCAGGTAAAGGACCCGGTCCACGTAATCCATGATCGGGTTGATCTCGTGGGTCACGAACACCACGGCACTCTCCGACTCACGGCACTGCTTGTTGATCAGTGCGCTGACGCCCTGCTGGTGCTGAAGGTCGAGGGACAGCAACGGCTCGTCGCACAGCAGCACTTTGGGATCCGCCGCGAGGGCCTGGGCCACGCGCAGGCGCTGCTGCTCACCGCCGGAGAGCTGCCCCACCGGCACCTTGGCGTAGTCGGTGGCGCCCACGAGATCGAGGAGCTCATCGACCTTCCGGTTCACTTTTGCCCCGCCCAGGCGGATGCCCCAGCGGTGGCCGTCGACGCCGAGGGCCACGAGGTCGCGGGCGCGCAGGGGCGTATCGGGGTCGAATGATTTCTGCTGGGGCACGTAGCCGATCCGGCGGCTTCCCCGCTCAACGGGATGGCCGTCGAGCACGGCAGTTCCCGTGCTCAGTTCCTGCAGGCCCAGCAGGACCTTCAGGAAGGTGGTCTTGCCGCTGCCGTTCGGACCGAGCACGGCAAAGAATTCACCCGGGTTGATGTCCAGGTCCAGGCCCTCCCACAGTGTCCGTTGGCCGAACGCCAGGGAGGCGCCGCGGAGGCTCACTACCGGTGTCAAATGGGGTTTCCTCGATTTTCCGCGGAGACGGCTGCTCCCGCTGTTGCGATCATCCTAGGGCCCTGCCGATGCTCTCCACATTCCCGGTCATCCACTGCAGGTAGGACTGGCCGTCCGGGAGGGTTTCGCTGAAGTTCACTACCGGGACGCCCGCGGTCTCGGCGGCCCTTTTCAGCGCCACCGTCTGCGGTCCCTCGGTCTGGGTATTATAGGCCAGCAGCCGGACGCCCCGGGATGCCACGAGATCGACGGCGGCCTTGAGCACTGCGGGCGGGACATCGGCGTCTTCCTCGATCGCCGCCGTGTACTCGGCCGGGGTCTCGTTCTCCAGTCCGGCGTCCTCAAGCAGGTACAGGGGTACGGGCTCGGTGACGGCCACGGGCACATGGCCCGCCGAGGACTTGATCGCGGCGAGCCTGGTTTCCAGGCCTCCGAGAGAGTCCTTGAAGGCTGCCGCGTTGGTCCGGAACATCTGCGCCGAGGCCGGTTCCAGCGCGCCCAGCTTGTCCGCGACGGCGTCCGCGAGGCGGGACATGGCCGGCAGGCTGTACCAGACGTGCTCGTTCAACCCGGTGTGCTCGTGGGTGTGGCCGGCGGAGTCGGGGCTCGCCGCTGCCGGGCTTTCGGTGGCGAGGCCGGAGACGTCCACGGCGCTGATGATGTTGCCGGGCTCCAGCCCCGTGTCGGTTGCCAGCGTGTCGATGAAGGCGTCGTACCCCCCGCCGTTCTCCACGACGAGCTCGGCCTTGGAGACGGCCAGCTTGTCCTGGGTGGTGGCCTCGTAGGAGTGCGGGTCCTGGCTGGTGCGGTTGATGATCGAGCTGACCCGGACCTTGTCGCCGCCGATGCTGGAGACAATGTCGCCGTACACGCTGGTGGAGGCGACGACGTCGACCACGCCGTCGCCGGCGGTCCCGCGCGAGCTGCCCGCCGTCGGGCTGCACGCGGTGAGCAGGAGGCCTAAGCCGGCGAGACCTGCCAGCATGGCTCGGGCAGCGGGACGGCGCACGGGAACCTCGGATCTGTTATTGAGAATCAGGAGCAATAGCAACAGCCCGAGTGTATCCCTAAATAGGAATCATTCCTATTTAGGGATACACGGCATGCCGTACTGCCGCCCGCCCGCTAGTGGCAACGCGCTACTGGTCTTGGCCCAGCCTGCGGTAGCCGGTGGCCTGCGTCGCGTCCCGGATTTCGCCGACGAGCTGCTCGATCACGTCCTCCAGGAACAGCACCCCCTGGGTCAGCCCGTCGGGGCCGATCACGCGGGCAAGGTGCGAACCCGTGCGCTGCATGACGGACATGGCCTTCTCGATTTCGTCGTCCATGGCGAGGTTCGCCAGCGACCGGATGCGGCTTTCCGCAATGGGCTCCCGGTATCGGTCGTCCGGGATGGTCAGCACGTCCTTGATGTGGAGGTACCCGGCAAGCATGCCGTCGTCATCGAGCATGGGGAAGCGCGAAAACCCTGTCCGGCTCACTGCTTTTTCGAACTGCGCCGGTGTGGTGGCGGCCTTGAGCATGACGAGCTTTCCCAGCGGGACCATGACGGTGGATGCCGTGTGTTCAGAGAACTCCAGCGCACCGGTGATGAGACCGGCATCGTCGTCCACGAGCCCGTGGCGGGTGGATTCCTGCACGATGGACTGCACTTCTTCAAGGGTGAAGGAGGAGGTGACCTCATCCTTCGGCTCAATCCGCATCAGCTTCAGGATGTGGTTTGCTGACCAGTTAAGCGCGGCAATGACGGGCTTGACCATTCGCGCGATGAACATCAGCGGCGGCGCCAGCAGCAGCGCCGCCTTGTCCGCCACTGACACGGAGATGTTCTTGGGCACCATCTCGCCGAACGTGACATGCAGGAACGTCACCACCAGCAATGCGACGGCGAAGGCCACAATGTCGGCGACCCCCACCGGGACGCCCAGCGCTTCCAGCGGAACCGCCAGCAGGTGGTGGATCGCCGGCTCGGCCACCAGCAGGATCAGCAGCGAGCAGACCGTGATGCCGAGCTGGGCGCAGGCCAGCATGAGGGAGACGCTTTCCATGGCCCGCAGGGTGGTCTGCGCGCGCTTGGAGCCGGCCTCGGCCAGCGGTTCGATCTGGCTCCGGCGGGCGGACATGACGGCAAATTCGGCTGCCACGAAGAAGGCATTGCCCACCAGCAGGAAGGCGAGCCACAGGATTCCTGCCCAGTCGCTCATGCGGCACCGGCCTGGCTGGCGGGCTGGCCGTCGTCTGGTACCCGGGTGGGACGGAAACAGATCCGGTCGATGCGGCGGCCGTCCATGCGGGTCACGCTGAGTGTCCCGCCGGCGACGTCGACTGTGTCGCCGACTGCAGCTATGCGGCCGAGCTGGCTCATGACGTAGCCTCCCACCGTTTCGTAGGCAGCCTCGTCGGGTACGGTCAGGCCCGGGATCTGTTCGGAGAGCTCATCGGGCCGGAGCAGTCCGGGAAAATACCAGTCCCCCGAGGCGCTCTGAAGCAGCCCGGGCCGGACCTTGTCATGTTCATCGGCCACTTCCCCGACGATTTCCTCCACGAGGTCTTCAAGGGTGGCGACGCCGGCCGTTCCGCCGTATTCGTCCAGGACGACGGCCAGTTGCAGGTTGCCTTCACGCAGTTCGGCCAGCAGTGCGTCCAAATGGATGGTTTCGGGCACCCGCAGAACATCGGTCATAATGGCTCCGACCTGCAGTTTGGCGCGTTTGCCGGAGGGGACGGCAATGGCTTTCTTGATGTGGACTACGCCGCGGATGTCATCGAAGGAATCGCCGATCACGGGGAAGCGGGAGTAGCCGGTGCGCCTGGCGGCCTCGACGATGTCCGAGACCGGCTGGTCGGCGTCGATGGTCTCCACCCGGATACGGGGCGTCATGACGTCCGCCGCCGTCTGCCCTGAGAACTTCAGGGTCCGGGCGATGAAGTTGGCGGTTCCGGCGTCGAGCGTGCCCATGGCCGCGGAGCGGCGCACGAGTGAGGCCAGTTCGGCCGGCGTGCGGGCACCGGAGATTTCCTCCTTGGCCTCCAGGCCAAAGATGTTGAGAACCTTGTTGGAGAAACCGTTGAGCACCACGATTGCGGGCTTGAAGATGGCGGTGAACACCAGCTGTGGCCGGGCGACGGCCTTGCCGATCGGGAACGACAGCGCGATGGCCATGTTTTTGGGCACCAGCTCGCCGATCAGCATGGAGAGCAGGGTGGCGAGCCCCATCGCGAGGACCAGCGACAAGGAAACAGCCGCCGCCGGCGGGACGCCGAGCGCGGTGAGGGGGCCTTGGAGCAGCGCACCGACCGAGGGTTCCATGACGTAGCCGGTCAGCAGCGTGGTCATGGTGATGCCCAGCTGGCAGCTGGAGAGCTGGGTGGAAAGTGACTTGAGGCATTTGAGCAGGGGCTCGGCGGCGGTGTCGCCGGTGTCCACGGCGCGCTGCACGGTGGCCTGGTCCAAGGCGACCAGGGAAAATTCCACGGCAACAAAGAACCCGGTGCCGAGGATGAGCAGGAGGCCTGCTGCAAGGAGTAGCCATTCCATCTCAGCGGCCCGCTTCCGCAGCTGCGGCACATGGCAGGAACCGCTGCAGGGACCGTAAATGCTGGAAGGGTCTGCCCGGCGGAGGATGGTCGGCGGCGGCCGACCCTGTTTCCTGGAAAGCTCCGGTGTGGCGTGTGGCCGGAGAATGATGGGCACGTGAACGGGGTTTGCCGGCTCTGCGGGTGGACTGCGCGGGAACGGTTTCCGTTCTCCGCTGACAGCCCCCAGGCCGGCACCTAGATTTACTGTCCATAAGAATTTCAGTCTACAGGAGCGGCCGCCGCCAGCCCCCGCCCGCCCGCGTCACCGGCCGCGCCGGACTCACCAGCTCTGCGGGACGGGCCGGCCTTCCTCGTACCCGGCCGCGGACTGGATGCCGGCCACGGCACGCTCCCGGAAAGCGGCGAGATCGGCGGCGCCTGCGTAGCTCATGGAACTGCGCAGGCCGGCGGTGATCATGTCCAGCAGATCCTCGACGCCGGGCCGCGCCGCGTCCACGTACATGCGGGACGTGGAGATGCCTTCCTCGAACAGGGCCTTGCGGTCCTTTTCAAATGCGCCCTCGCGCTGGTTGCGGTTCTGCACCGCCCGGGCGGACGCCATGCCGAAGCTCTCCTTGTACTGCCGGCCGGCGGCGTCGAGCTGCAGGTCCCCGGGGCTTTCGTGGGTGCCGGCAAACCAGGAGCCGATCATGACCTGGCTGGCCCCGGCGGCCAGGGCCAGGGCGACGTCGCGCGGGTAGCGGACCCCGCCGTCGGCCCACACCCGGCCGCCGGCTTCCCGCGCCGCGGCGGAACATTCGAGGACGGCGCTGAACTGCGGGCGGCCCACGGCCGTCATCATGCGCGTGGTGCACATGGCGCCCGGACCTACGCCGACCTTGACAATGTCCGCCCCGGCCTCGATGAGCTCACGGGTGGCCTCGCCGGTGACGACGTTGCCGGCGACCACCGGCACGCCGGGGTTGAGTCCTTTCACGGCAGCCAGGGCGTCGAACATTTTCTGCTGGTGCCCGTGCGCGGTATCGAGGACCAGCACGTTCACGCCGGCCGCCAGCAGCTCGGCGGCCCGCCCGGCCACGTCACCGTTGATGCCGACGGCAGCAGCCACCTTGAGTTTGCCCTCGTCGTCCAGGGACGGCCGGTAGAGCGTGGAGCGCAGTGCGCCCTTGCGCGTGAGCACACCGGCCAGGACTCCGTCCTGCTGCACGGGTGCGTAGTCTGTCCCGGCAGCATCCATCGCCTCAAAGGCGCGGCGAAGGGCCTTCACCGAACCGGAAGCATCCGCCGGGACCGCCGCCGGTCCGCCGCCAAACGATCCGGCATCCAGCAACCCGGCGTCCAGCACCAGCGGCTGGTGGCGGATGACGGAGGCCAGCGACGCGAAACGGTCCTGACCCTCGCAGTCGGCGGCCCGGACAACACCGGCGACAGCGCCGGCCTCATCCACCACCACGACGGCGCCGTGCGGCCGCTTGCCCATCAGGTGGAGGGCATCAATCACGGTGTCTGTGGGCGCGAGCGTGACGGGGGTCTCCAGGACCGGGTGGCGCCCCTTGATCCAGGCCGTGACATCCCGGATGACATCGAGCGGCACGTCCTGCGGCAGGACTCCAAGACCGCCGCGGCGGGCCATGGTCTCGGCCATCCGCTTCCCCGTCACCGCCGTCATGTTCGCCGCCACCAGCGGAATCGCCGAGCCGGTCCCGTCATCGGCTGCGAGATCGACGTCCAGGCGCGAGATGACATCCGACCGCGACGGCACCAGGAAGAGGTCGGAGTAAGTCAGATCGGTGGTGGGCTCATTCAGGAAACGCACGGCTGCTCCTTATGCTGGCACCCCCAGCTGGCGCCGTCGGCGCCGAAGGGGTTCTTCTTTGATTCTAGGGCGGTTCCCGGCGGGACCGGCACCGCGTCCGGCCCCGTGTAGGGCACCGTCTATGGCACAGTGCAAGGCACCGCGTCGGGGCCGATTCTGCACCGCTTCTTCACTCCAATTCTGTGGCTGCGGGGGCGGATCATGATTTGAGTCACGCTTATTGGCGGTTTGGCAAGAATCCTCACTAGACTGGCATGGGTCTGGGTTCACTGGACGCAGAGACTGGCTCAATCGTTGTGCCGATGCACCGTGGAAGCCAGAGGGAATCAAACTCATGGAAGAGGCGTATTTCAAGTGCCAGAGCAGCCTAGCCACCGTCTACCAGAGGAATTTGGCGGAAACGAGTGGCTCGTTGACGAACTGTACGAGCGTTACCAGCAGGACAAGAACACGGTCGACTCCAAGTGGTGGCCCCTGTTCGAATCCTTCGAAGCTAGTGACGCCTCTTCCGCCAACGGAACGTCCGGCACCGCGACAGCTGTGCATCCTGCCACCCGTGAACTTCCCGTCGTAGCGCCTGCTGCCGCTCCGGCAGCACCTGCGCCGGCCGCGCCCGCTGCCCCCGCAGCTCCCGCCGCGGCTGCGCCCGCACCGGCTGCCAAGAAAGCCCCGGCCACCGTCGCCCGGGACGGCGCCAGGACTTCCGACGCCGGCGCCGGCACCGCGCCGATCCCGGCGCAGCTGCCCAAGAACCTCAGGGCCCCGACGGCGCCCGAAGAGGACGTCGTCTCGGTCCTGCGCGGCCCGGCCAAGGCCATCGCGTCGAACATGGTCACCAGCCTGGAAGTTCCGACGGCCACGAGCGTCCGCGCCATCCCGGCGAAGCTGCTGATCGACAACCGAGTGGTCATCAACTCCAACCTGGCGCGCGCCCGCGGCGGCAAGGTCTCCTTCACGCACCTGATCGGCTACGCCGTCATCCGGGCCCTGTCCCAGTTCCCGTCGATGAACGTCTACTACGACGAGGTCGACGGCAAGCCCGTGGCTGTCCAGCCGGCGCACGTAAACTTCGGCATCGCGATCGACATGCCCAAGCCGGACGGCACCCGCCTGCTCATGGTCCCGAACATCAAGAAGGCGGAGACCCTCAACTTCTCCGAGTTCTGGCACACCTACGAGGACCTGATCAAGCGCGCCCGCAACGGCAAGCTGACCGCGGACGACCACTCCGGCACCACCGTGTCCCTGACCAACCCCGGCGGCATCGGCACCGTCCACTCGGTACCCCGCCTGTCCAAGGGCCAGGCCGCCATCATCGGCGTCGGCGCACTGGACTACCCGGCCGAGTTCCAGGGTGCCAGCGAGAAGATCATCGCGCACAACGCGATCAGCAAGGTCCTCACGCTGACCTCCACCTATGACCACCGCGTCATCCAGGGTGCCGGCAGCGGCGAGTTCCTCAAGCTCGTGCACCAGCTCCTGCTCGGTGCGCAGAATTTCTACGACGAGATCTTCGAGTCCCTGCGCATCCCCTACGAGCCCGTGCGCTGGAGCCCGGACCTGCAGGTGGACCCGGCCGACGAGATCAACAAGGTCGCCCGGATCCAGCAGCTGATCCACGCCTACCGCGTGCGCGGCCACCTCATGGCGGACACCGATCCGCTCGAGTACGTCCAGCGCAAGCACCCGGACCTCGACGTCCTGACCTACGGCCTGACCCTGTGGGACCTGGACCGCGAGTGGCCCACGGGCGGCTTCGGCGGCAAGCCGATGCTCAAGTTCCGCGACATCCTCGGCGTCCTCCGCGACGCCTACTGCCGCACCGCCGGCATCGAATACATGCACATCCAGGACCCCGCCGAGCGCAAGTGGTTCCAGGACCAGCTGGAGCACGCCTACTCGAAGCCGAGCCGCGACGAGCAGCTGCGCATCGTCTCCAAGCTCAACGCCGCCGAGGCCTTTGAGACCTTCCTGCAGACGAAGTTCGTCGGCCAGAAGCGCTTCTCGCTCGAAGGCGGCGAGTCCCTGATTCCGCTGCTGGACGCGATCATCTCCGACGCCGCCGACGACGAACTCGACGAAGTGGCGATCGGCATGGCCCACCGCGGCCGGCTCAACGTGCTGACCAACATCGCGGGCAAGACCTACGCCCAGGTCTTCCGCGAATTCGAAGGCACCCAGGACCCGCGCTCCGTGCAGGGCTCCGGCGACGTCAAGTACCACCTCGGCACCGAGGGCACCTTCACCTCGGACAACGGCAAGGAGACCAAGGTCTACCTCGCCGCGAACCCGTCCCACCTCGAGGCCGTGGACTCCGTCCTCGAAGGCATCGTCCGCGCCAAGCAGGACCGCCTCGACCAGGGCGAGGCGTTCCCCGTCCTGCCGATCATGGTGCACGGCGACGCCGCCTTCGCCGGTCAGGGTGTTGTCGCGGAAACGCTCAACCTCTCCCAGCTGCGCGGCTACCGCACCGGCGGCACCATCCACATCGTGGTCAACAACCAGGTCGGCTTCACCACCGCGCCGTCCTCCTCGCGTTCCTCCACCTACTCCACGGACGTCGCCAAGATGATCCAGGCGCCGGTGTTCCACGTGAACGGCGACGACCCGGAGGCCGTGGTCCGCATCGGGCARCTTGCCTACGAGTTCCGTCAGCGTTTCCACAAGGACGTTGTCATCGACATGGTGTGCTACCGGCGCCGCGGCCACAATGAGGGCGACGACCCCTCGATGACCCAGCCGCTGATGTACAACCTGATCGAAGCCAAGCGCTCGGTCCGCAAGCTGTACACCGAATCACTGATCGGCCGCGGTGACATCACCGAGGAAGAAGCCGAGCAGCTGCTGCGCGACTACCAGGAACGCCTGGAGCGCGTCTTCGCCGAAACCCACGCGGCCCAGACGTCCCCGATCCCGATCATCACGGCCGATTCCGCCGCGGTGTCCGATCTCGAACGCCCCATGGCCCAGCAGTCCGATTCCGGTGTCAGCGCCCCGGTCTCCACCGCGATCTCTGCGGAGACCCTGGCCCGCATCGGCAAGGCCCACACCGACATCCCCGAGGGCTTCACCGTCCACGCCAAGCTCAAGCAGCTGCTGGAGAAGCGTGAAGCGATGTCCCGTGAAGGCGGCATCGACTGGGGCTTCGGTGAGCTTGCCGCGTTCGGCTCGCTCATCATGGAGGGCGTTCCCGTCCGGCTCGCCGGCCAGGACTCACGCCGCGGCACGTTCGTGCAGCGGCACGCCGTCTTCCACGACCGTGCCAACGGCGACGAATGGCTGCCCCTGTCCCACCTGTCGGATGACCAGGCGAAGCTGTGGATCTACGACTCCCTGCTCTCCGAATACGCCGCCATGGGCTTCGAATACGGGTACTCCGTGGAGCGCCCGGACGCCCTGGTGCTCTGGGAGGCGCAGTTCGGTGACTTCGTCAACGGCGCGCAGACCATCATCGATGAGTTCATCTCCTCCGCCGAGCAGAAATGGGGCCAGCGGTCCTCGCTGGTTCTTATGCTGCCGCACGGCTACGAGGGCCAGGGACCGGACCACTCCTCCGCCCGCATCGAGCGGTTCCTGCAGATGTGCGCTGAAGAGAACATGATCGTGGCCAACCCCACGACGTCGGCCTCGCACTTCCACCTGCTGCGCCGCCAGGCCTACAGCAGGCCGCGCAAGCCGCTCATCATCTTCACGCCGAAGCAGCTGCTCCGCCTGAAGGCCGCGGCGTCCTCCGTGGAGGACTTCACCACCGGCTCGTTCCGCCCGGTCATTCCGGAGCACGCCGAGCTGCAGGCCGACGCCGTCGAACGCGTGCTGCTGGTTTCCGGACGCCTGTACTACGATCTGCTGTCCACCCGGCAGAAGACCGAGAACAAGACCACGGCGATCGTGCGCGTCGAGCAGCTCTACCCGCTGCCGGCCGCCGAAATCGCCGCGGAGCTGGCCAAGTACCCGAACGCCGAAGTCGTCTGGGCGCAGGACGAACCGGCCAACCAGGGTCCGTGGCCGTTCATCGGCCTGAACCTGCCCGATGCCCTGGACCGCCGGGTCCGCCTCATCTCCCGCCCCGCCTCGGCCTCCACCGCGGCAGGGTCGATGAAGCGCCACTCGGCAGAGCAGGACAGCTTGCTCAAGCAGGCATTTGCACGTAAATAGCGTCATTGCTGCCCGGCCGGAGACTGAAACACAACCTTCCGGCCGGGCAGTTCTGTTTAATGGACTATTAGTGGTCAGCTTGATGGACAGCGTTGAAGTGAAGAGGTAGTCGTGGAAGATCGGAAGCTGCGGATCGCGGCCGTTGGGGACGAGCTGTTGGCCGGGCTCGGTGATCCGCGCGCCTTGGGCTGGTTGGGGCGGGTCCTGGCCCGCACGCCGCAGGACAGCGTCGCACTGGAGTGCTACTCCCTGCCATGCCCGGAGGAGGGCACGGAGGGAATTGCCGCGCGCTGGCTCGAAGAGGCAGGCCGCCGCTTCGGCAACCACCACGAAAACCGCCTGGTGATCGGCCTGTCCGGACGCGACATTGAGTTCGGCCTGTCCACGGCGCGCAGCCGCCTGAACCTGGCCAACATCCTGGACTCCGCCTCGCAGAACAAGATCGAGGTCTTCGTCGTGGGCCCGCCGCCCACGCTGGACCCCGCCCAGAACCGCAGGCTCGGCGAACTGAACACCGCCTTCGCCGACGTCACGACGCGCCGGAAGCACCTCTACGTCGACACTTTCTCGCCGCTGCTGAACCACGAGCAATGGCGCCAGGACCTCGCGGCCAACGGCGGCACGCCCGGCCAGGCCGGGTATGGCCTCATGGCGTGGCTCGTGCTGCACCGCGGCTGGTTCCAGTGGCTGGGCCTGGACGCACCGGAATAGGCCGGCCACCCGGCACAGGGCCGTACCGGGCCGCACCCGTCCCGGAATTTCGCGATATATCTTGACCTGGCAGGGGGTGCGATATATCGTGACTTCATAGTCGCGATATATCGTCAGTTGTACAGCCCCTTTCGCCTTTCCGGAGGAACCATGTCAGAGAACACGTGGACCGTGACCGGCCCGCAGACCATCGACGTCGACGGCGTCCGCTCCCTCAAGCTCGGCATCGTCCGCGGCCGCTTCGATATCGTCACCCATGACGAGGACGTGGCCAGGATCGAAGTCTCCGAAATTGTCGGCGATCCGCTGTCGGTTTCCGTGGTCAACGGCCGCCTGGAAGTCCGCCACCAGCTGCACGGGCCGCAGGGCTGGTTCAAGAACCTGATGGGCACCGTCAACAACGGCAGCAGCAACTCCGTGGTCATCAGCATTGCCCTGCCCGCCGGCGTCGAGGTCGAAGCCGGGACGGTGAGCGGCGACGGCATGGTCTCCGGGATCAGCGGCCACGCCCGGCTCAACACCGTCTCGGGTTCCGTGCTGGCCGACGGCACCGCCGGGGACCTGTCCGTCAACACAGTCAGCGGCGAGGTGATTGCCCGCAACCACCGCGGCGTCCTGACCGCCAAGAGCGTCTCCGGCGAAGTGACGGCCTCGGGGGAATTCAGCCACATCCGCGCGAACACCGTCAGCGGGGACCTGAACTTCGACCTGCACGGCTTCACTCAAGATTTTGGCGCCAATTCAGTCTCCGGCGACGTCACCATCCGGCTTCCGCACGACATCGGCGTGGACATCGTCGCTAAATCCGCCAGCGGGGCGGTGGTCATCGATGACCTGAGGTACGCCCAGTCCAGCGGCACGGTGCAGACCATCGCGGGACCGGACGCCAAGCTGATGCTGGTCCGGACCAACTCGGTCTCGGGAAAAACGTCAATCTTCCACGGCCAGCCCACCGCGGATACCGAAACGGCCCTCTGATGCCTCCCGTCTTCGCCCACGGCGCGCTGCGGCTGTACCTGCTCGCCCTGCTCGAATCAGGCCCCAAGCACGGCTATGAACTCATCAAGGCGCTCAGCGAGCGTTTCGGCGGCACCTACTCCCCCAGCGCCGGAACCATCTACCCGCGCCTGGGCAAGCTCGAAGAAGAAGGGCTCGTGGCCACCCACACGGAGGGCCGCCGCACCAACTACAGCATCACCCCGGCGGGACTCACAGAGCTGAACAGCCGGCGGGACGAACTCGCCGGCGTCGAAAACGACATTTCGGCCTCGGTTCGGCGGCTGGCAGACAACCTGCGCCAGGACATCCGCGTCAACATGCGCGGCCTCCGGGCCGATCTCGCGGCAACGGCGGAGGCGGCGCGGACCTCGGCCCGCGCCGCGGGCTCTGCCGGCAGCGCGGGGAGCCCGTGGTACTCCCCGGAGGGCGAACGGCGGCTGAAGGAGGCGGAAATGCTGGTGCAGGCCTTCCGCGACGACATGCGGGTGGAACTGCGGCGCCACGCCGGGAGCCATCCCGTCACGGCCGTCACGCTCGAAACGGTCAAGACCGTGCTGGACCAGGCCCGGATCTCGATCCGCAATTCGCTGGAGGACTGACCCCGCGCGCAACCTGGCCGTGCCTGCAGCGGCGGGCGGGCCCCCGGTTCGCGGCGGGTGCCGCGATGTGGGAGACTTGAGGGCAGCTCTTTTGAGTACCAAGATTAAGGAGGCCAGCTATGAGCAAACGTGCACGTAAACGTCGTGACCGTAAGCGTGGCGGCGCGAACCACGGTAAGCGCCCCAACGCCTAAGCAAAGCTTGGAATGACAGCTTTAGACGAATGACCCCGGAGTCCTTACGGCTTCCGGGGTCATTTGTTTTCCAGGTATGGAGCCGGGCTCAGGCTTCCACAGTCCGGATCGAGTGAATCCGGTCCAGGATGGAGTTTTTGAGGTTTTCCGGAGCTGCTTCGGTGCACGAACGCTTGACCATCACGCGGATGACACATTCGAGGTCGTACTGCTCCAGGCACTCCGGGCAGCTGTCCAGGTGGTCCTTGATCTCTGCGATGTCGTCACGCGTGAGCGCACCATCCAGATATTCATAGATACGTTGCATCCGGGCGTCGTCGCAGTCGCCCAGTCCCTGGCAGTCGCTCATTTCCTGTTCTCCTGTTTGTTGCTGTCGGCCGCGGCGCCTGACTCGGTTGCGGCCCTGAATCCCAGTTCGGCGGCATAGTCCGCAAGCATGTCCCGCAGCATCTTCCGGCCGCGGTGCAGCCGGGACATGACGGTCCCGATGGGGGTGTTCATGATGTCTGAAATTTCCTTGTACGCGAAGCCCTCGACATCGGCGAAGTACACGGCCAGCCGGAACTCCTCCGGAATCGACTGGAGTGCGCGCTTTACATCGGAATCGGGCAGGTGGTCAAGGGCCTCGGCCTCGGCCGAACGCAGTCCCGACGACGTGTGCGACTCGGCGCGGGCGAGCTGCCAGTCCTCGATGGTGTCCGAATTCGACTGCAGCGGCTCACGCTGACGTTTCCGGTACAGGTTGATGTAGGTGTTGGTGAGGATGCGGTACAGCCAGGCCTTCAGATTGGTTCCGGGCTTGTACTGGTGGAACGCGGAAAACGCCTTTGTGTACGCCTCCTGGACCAGGTCCTCGGCGTCGGAGGGATTCCGGGCCATCCTCATGGCCGCCGAATACAACTGGTCCACGTACTGCATGGCGTCGCGTTCAAAGCGCACGCGGCGCTCTTCCGCCGACTCGGTGGAGAGGTCCAGGGGCTTTCCGTCCACCTCGGTTTCCAAGGCGGCGGCCGCGCCGGCGTCCGGTGTCTTGGTGGGCGTGGCGTCGTTTCCGGCAACCTCGTGCATGGCCGCAACGGCCGGGTCCATGGTGCTCATTGCGTTCAAGTCTACTGTCACCTTCCACCGGGCACCCGGAACAGCCGGAGGCGCGAGGGTCCATGTTTGCCCGGAACGGGCTTCCGGTTCCGTCCTGTCCAACACCCTCGTCAAATCTCTGCCTTCCGTAGCCTGCTGGGATCTGCCTTTCACAACCACGTCCGGCGGGCAAATATTCCGCAAAAGTGCAAGACTAGAACCGGTTCCCCCGCAGTGAAGCCGCGGTTCGTCCATCCAGGAGGAAATTCATGTCGTTTGTCCGCTTTCTCGCCCGGCCCATGCTCGCCTCCAGTTTCGTCCTCGCCGGCATGGACAAGCTCAAGAACGCGGATGACACTGCGGCACAGCTGTCCCCGTTGCTGCGCCGCACGGCCGACGCACTGCCGTTCCAGCCCAACGAAAAAGTCCTGGCCCGGGTGATCGGCGGCACCCAGATCGGTGCAGGCGTCTGCTTCGCCCTCGGCAAGTCCGCCCGGCTGGCAGCCACCCTGCTCGCCGTCATTTCGGTCCTGAACAGCTACGTTGAATGGCGCAGCGCGGACATCTCCTCAAAGGAAGCCCGCGACGCCCGCCGCAAACAGCTCCTGAAAAACGTCACCCTCACCGGCGGTGTGCTCCTCGCCGCCGTCGATACCGCCGGCAAGCCCAGCCTGGCCTGGCGCGCCGGCCACCTGGCCGCGGATGCCAAGAAGAGCGCCGGACACCTCGCCGCCGATGCCCGGAAGAACACCAACAAGCAGCTGAAAAAGGCCGACAAAGTCGTCCGCAAAGCCGTAGACCACTCAGCCGGAGCTTAAGACGGTAATGACTGGCACCACCCCCTCTGCAGCTGCCCTTTCCCACCCTGCCGGCCCCTATTCTGCCGACGTCGGTCCGCACTGGCCCGCACCCTTTGCCGCACGGCCGGTCGATGCCACTGTCACGGTTCCAGGCTCCAAGTCCTTGACCAACCGGTACCTCGTGCTCGCCGCCCTCGCGGACGGACCGTCCCGTCTGCGGGCCCCCCTGCACTCCCGGGACTCGGCACTGATGATTGAGGCCCTGCGGCAGCTGGGGGCAACCGTCACGGAGGTTCCCGGCGACGGCGCCTTCGGCCCCGACCTGGAAATCATCCCGATCACCATGGACGCCGGCGCGGCGGACACCGCGATCGACTGCGGCCTGGCCGGCACGGTCATGCGCTTTGTGCCTCCGGTGGCGGCGCTGCGCCGCGGTGAGTCCCGCTTCGACGGCGACCCGCACGCCCGCAATCGCCCGATGGGCACCATCATCGAGGCCCTGGCCGGTTTGGGAGCGGCAGTGACGGCACCCGACGGCGGTCCGGCGTCGTCGTTGCCCTTCACCGTCCACGGCACTGGCGAAGTACGCGGCGGCCACCTCATCATCGACGCCAGCGCGTCGTCCCAGTTCGTCTCCGCCCTGCTGCTGGCGGGGGCCCGCTTCACCGAGGGACTCCATCTCGAACACGTCGGAAAGCCCGTGCCGAGCCTGGACCACATCAACATGACCGTGGCCGTGCTGCGCGGGGTGGGCGTGGCGGTCGATGACTCGGTGCCGAACCACTGGATCGTCTCCCCCGGCCCGATCCGTGCCTTCGACCAGCGGATCGAGCAGGACCTCTCGAACGCCGGGCCGTTCCTCGCGGCGGCCCTGGCCACCCGCGGCACCGTGCGGATCCCGAACTGGCCCGCGAAGACCACGCAGGTCGGTGACCTCTGGCGCGGCATCCTGACCGCCATGGGCGCAACCGTGACAGTGGACGGCGGCACTTTGACCGTCAGCGGCGGCCCGGAGATCAAGGGCGGCGACTTCGACGAGACCAGCGAGCTCGCCCCCACCGTGGCGGCGCTTTGCGCGCTCGCCGCCGGCCCCTCACGGTTGAGCGGCATCGCCCACCTCCGGGGCCACGAAACGGACCGGCTCGCTGCCCTCGTCACCGAAATCAACCGCCTCGGCGGCGACGCAGAAGAGACCGCCGACGGTCTTATCATCCGCCCGGCCACGCTGCACGGCGGTGTGGTGCACAGCTACGCGGACCACCGCATGGCCACGGCCGGCGCCATCCTTGGCCTTGCCGTGCCCGGCGTAGAGGTCCAGGACATCGCGACCACGGCCAAGACCATGCCCGATTTCCCGCAACTCTGGGAAGCGATGCTGGCACAGGGACCCGCCGCAGATGAGGACACCGCCGGTGGCACGCAGCACTGATTCCTGGGACGAGTCCGACGTCCGGATCCGACCGAACAAGAAGGGCACCCGGCCCCGCACCAAGGACCGGCCCAGTTACGACGACGCCGTCACCGGACGCATCATCACCGTTGACCGCGGCCGCTACACCGCCGTCGTCGGCGAAGGAACTCCCGACGAACGCAAGATCATCGCGGCACGGGCCCGGGAGCTGCGCCGCAACCCCGTGGTCGCCGGCGACTTCGTCTCCCTCGTCGGGGACGTCACCGGCGAGCCCGACACCCTCGCGCGGCTGGTCAAGATCCAGGACCGCAAGACGCTCCTGCGCCGCAGCGCCGATGACACGGACCCGATCGAACGCGCCGTCGTGGCCAACGCCGACCAGCTGGTTGTGGTGGTCGCCGCCGCCAATCCCGAGCCGCGGACCGGGTTCATTGACCGTGCACTGGTGGCCGCGTACGACGCCGGCATCGAGCCGCTGCTGCTCGTCACCAAGGCCGACGTCAAGGATCCCGCCGAGCTGCTCTCCAATTACCAGCACCTCGATTTCCCCGTCATCATCTCCAAGACCGCGGACTCCGCCGCATCCGGCATCGACGCCCGTTCCGACGACGGGCTTTCCGCCCGGCTCGACAAGGACGCGGTGTCCCAGCTGCGCGACTACCTCGACGGCAAGGTCACCGTGATGCTGGGCCATTCCGGCGTCGGCAAGTCCACCATGGTCAACGCCCTGACCGGGGCCGAGCGGGCCACGGGAGGCGTCAACGCGGTCACCGGCCGCGGCCGCCACACGTCCTCCTCCGCCCTGGCGCTCAAAGTCAACGATGCGCCGGCCGGCAGCTGGATCATCGACACCCCAGGCATCCGGTCCTTCGGGCTGGCCCATGTGGATCCGGACCGGATCCTCCGCTCCTTCCCGGACCTGGAACCGGGCACCGACGACTGCGAACGCGGCTGCAAACACGACTCCACCGCCGTCAATTGCGGCGTCGACAAGTGGGTTGCGGCCGGGCACGCGGGGCCCTCCGGACCCGCCAGGCTCGCGTCCCTGCGCCGGCTGCTGGGCACGGATCCGCGGCTGGAAGCGCAGGAAACCAAGGAACTGGGCACCGTTTCCTAAGCCCGCCCGGCAACAGGGCCTGCGGCGCCGTGCCGCGGCCTCCCGCCCGGCGGCCCGGTTTGACGGTAGTTTGGAACCATGAGCCAACCCGCTTCGAGCTACAACGATGACCTGCGCCTTGCCCATGTACTGGCAGATTCGGTCGATTCCCAGACCATGAGCCGCTTTAAGGCGCTCGACCTTCGGATCGAGACGAAGCCGGACCTCACGCCCGTGACCGATGCCGACAAGTCCGCCGAAGAGGCCATCCGCGGCCAGCTCTCCCGGTCCCGTCCGCGCGACGCGGTCCTGGGCGAAGAATTCGGCAGCTCGGGCCACGGCTCCCGCCGCTGGATCATTGACCCGATCGATGGCACCAAGAACTTTGTCCGCGGCGTCCCGGTCTGGGCCACCCTGATCGCCCTCGTCGATGAGGGCGAGCCGGTGGTCGGCGTCGTCAGCGCACCGGCACTGGGCAAGCGCTGGTGGGCCGCCAAGGGTGCGGGCGCCTACACGGGCCGCTCGCTCGCCGCCGCCACACGGCTGAAAGTATCCAACGTCTCCAAGCTCGAGGACGCCTCGCTGTCCTACTCCAGCCTTGGCGGCTGGAAGGAACGCGGGAACCTGGACGAGTTCCTGGGCCTCACCGAGGAAGTGTGGCGTACCCGCGCCTACGGTGACTTCTGGTCGTACTGCCTCGTGGCCGAGGGGGCTGTGGACATCGCCTGCGAACCCGAGCTGAACCTCTACGACATGGCCGCGCTGGTGCCGATCGTGACCGAGGCCGGCGGCCGCTTCACCTCGCTCGAGGGCGAGGACGGCCCCTTCGGCGGCAACGCCCTCGCCACCAATTCGATCCTCCACTCGGAAGTCCTCAAGCGGCTCAACCCCGGACTCGACGACCTCCTCTAGGCCCCACCCCTCAAGGATTCCCAAGGGCCCCTGTACGACGCTGTCCCCAACCTTCGCTGCCGGTCACGGCGTGGAGTGGGCATCGAGTGGCAGGAGGGCGGCCATGTCTGGATCGGTTCACGCCGCGGATCCCGAAACCTTCGACCCCGACGTCGGACCGGTTCTGCTGGTTCTCGTGGCGAAGTACCGGGACCTGGACATTGAGTCGGCCACCCGGCTCCAGGCCGTTTCCTCGGAGCTGGGCCAGAATCTGCTCGCCTGCAGTTCCGCCGTGTCCGGGTCCGTGGTCGTGTCCACATGCAGCCGCTTGGAAATCTACGGCGAGGTGGCGTCCAGGGAGCATATAGATGCCGTCTGCTCCGAGGCCCTGGGCTCTGTCCGCCTCTGCACGCGCCTCCCTGTGGCCCAGCTCGCGTCCCTGTTCGAGCACTCCTCTGGAGCGTCGGCCGCGGAGCATCTCTTCGGCGTTGCGGCCGGCCTGGACTCCGTCGTGGTCGGTGAGCGTCAAGTCGCCGGCCAGGTCCGCCGCGCGCTCGCTGCGGCACAGGCAGCAGGCACCGCGAGCGGGCTTTTAGTCCGGCTGTTTCAGGAGGCGTCCCGCACGGGCAAGGAGGTGGGGGCGCGGACCGCGCTCAGCAGCGCCAGCAGGTCCATAGCCTATGTGGCCCTTGAACTGGCGGCCGCCGGAGCAGCGCACCCATCCCTGGCTGATGCGTCCGTCGTCCTCTTCGGCACCGGTTCCTATGCCGTTTGCGTCGCGGAAATCCTCAGGAACAGTCGATGCCCCACCATTTCCGTCTTCTCCCAATCCGGCCGCGCGGAGGCGTTTGTGGCGAGCAGGGGCGGTACGGCGCTGACGGCACGGGAGCTGCCTGCCGCTGTTGCCCGGGCAGACATCATCATTGGCTGCAGCGGCACGGAGACCCGCATAGGTGCCGCCCAACTGGCCGGTTGGAGGGATGACACAGGCCGTGCCCTCATTGTCATCGATCTCGCACCCAGCCATGACTTCGACCCCCGGGTGGCGGATCTGCCGGGCGTTGAACTGATCACCCTGGATTCAGTGCGTTTCGCGGCTCCCCCGGCGGACGCCGAGGCGCTCCGCCTCGCCGGCGTCCTGGTCCGGCAAGCGGCGCTTCGCTTCGAAAAACAAGAAGGACTGCGCGTAGTCGACGCCGCCATTGTGGCCCTGCGCGGCCACGTCCACCAGGTCCTCGAGGCTGAAATGGCGCGCGTCATGAAGGAATACGGGTGCGGCGCCCAGGCTGAGGATGTGAACCTCGCGATGCGTCGAATTGTCCGCCGACTGCTTCACATCCCAACGGTCCGCGCCCGGGAATTGGCCTCGGACGGCCGCCAGTATGAGTACGCTGCCGCGCTGGAAGCCCTGTTCGGCCTCAGCATTCAGCTCACCGGCGCCCGGAACCCCGGGGCATACAATCTTGCCTTGGAAGGTGTCCCGGCCGCGCCGGCGGCTTCGTAGCCGTGTCCGTAATAATCCGCTTCACAATCGCTGGCCGTCTTTTCCCCGGCTGCGCGGATGTCCTACGCTCGATGCAGGTCACGAGTGCCAGCGCTAAACCCCGGTTTGCTGGCCGGCAACCCTCCAGACGCGGTGGGGTGCCCCGGGTGACGACCTGGCCGGTCCGGAACGGACCCGGCAAGCGCGGATTCCCATGATGTGGGGTCCTGGTCGAGTGAGGTCCCATGACAACTGCCATTTTTCCCGCAGCCCCCGAATTCCACGCCGCTGCGGCCCGCCCGCTGGCCGCCGTCACCGGCGCCGAAATCCAGGCCCCGCTGATCACCGGCGGCCACGCCCGCTACGCCAACCTCGACTACGGCGCCTCCGCCCCGGCACTGTCCGTCGTCTCGGCCTACCTGAACGAAATCCTGCCGTACTACGCGAGCGTGCACCGCGGCGCCGGCTACGCTTCGCAGATCAGCACGTCCGTCTACGAGAACGCCCGGGACATCGTGCGGGACTTCGTGGGCGGCCGGCCGGACGATTCGGTAATCTTCACCCGCAACACCACCGATTCCCTGAACCTGCTGGCCGGCTGCCTGCCGCTCCGCGACGGACGGCCGGTGGGCGAGGTCCTCTACCTCGACATCGAGCACCACGCCAACCTCCTGCCCTGGCAGAACGTCCCGCACCGCAGCGTCGTGGCCGCCCCCACCCTCGCGGCCACTGTGGACCGCCTGCGGGACGAGCTCGCCCGCGGCGGCGTGAGTCTGCTCGCCGTCACCGGCGCTTCCAATGTCACCGGGGAGATCCTGCCGATCCGGACTCTTGCCACACTGGCGCACGAGTACGGCGCCAGGATCGTCGTCGACGCCGCGCAGCTGGCCCCGCACCGGCGGATCGACATCGCCGCGGACGACGTCGACTACCTCGCCTTCTCGGGGCACAAGCTTTATGCCCCGTTCGGCGCCGGCGTGCTGGTGGGGCGGACGGACTGGCTCGACGCCGGCACCCCGCACCTGGCCGGCGGCGGCGCGGTCCGGGACGCCCGGCTCGACTCCGTCAGCTGGACCACCGGACCCGCCCGGCACGAGGGCGGCTCGCCGAACGTCCTCGGCGCGGCCGCCCTGGCCCGCGCCACCCAAGTGATCGCGGCCCTGGACCCGGAGCAGTGGCAGGCCCACGAGGACGCCATCCGGTCCTTCCTCGTCGAGGGTCTGCACGGCATTGACGGCGTGACCGTTCACCGGATCTTTGCCGATTCGACTCCCGCTTCTTCCCCCGGAGTCGATCTGCCGGGCACCGGCACCATCGGCGTCGTGAACTTTTCGGTGGAAGGCTACGACGCCGGGCTGGTGGCCGCCTACCTGTCGGCCGAACACGGCATTGGCCTGCGCGACGGCCGCTTCTGCGCCCACCCGCTGCTCAAGCGGCTCGGCCTGCCTGCAGGCTCCCTGCGCGCCAGCTTCGGCCTCGGCTCACGGCTGGAGGACGCCGAGCGCCTGTTGGCCGGCCTGCAGCAGCTGCGGCAAACGGGACTCGGCTGGGACTACGTGGTGGACGCCGGCCGCTGGGTGCCGGCCAACGATACCCGCAGCTACCCTCACTGGGCGCCGAACACCCCGGGCACCGCTGGTGCCGCGCCGTGCACGGAGGACTAGGCACGGCGGACTAAGCAGGCGTACTAACCCGAGGCAGGATCAGGACCCCAGCGCCGGTGCGGTAAATTCGAAAGGTATCTGAAACCAGCAGGACCTTCCCGAAGGAGATCGCACGTGGCAAGCGGCGGACCCCAACTGCACAGTAGCTCCAAACTGCACAGTGGTTCCAAACTGCACAGTGGCCCCAAACTGCACAGTGAACGTCGCCAGGAACTCGGACAAAGCTTCCAGGACGGCGGGGAGCACTATGAACGCGTCCGCCCTAGCTATCCGCAGGAGTCGGCCGACTGGCTGATTCCGGCGGGGGCCAAGGACGCCGCGGACATTGGCGCCGGCACCGGAAAGTTCACGGCGCTTCTGGCAGAACGTGGACTGCGCACGGTGGCTGTTGACCCCTCAGCGGACATGCTCGAGCAGTTGCGCCGGACCCTGCCCGGTGTCACCGCCATCGAGAGCAGTGCCGAGAAGACGGGCCTGGAGCCAGAGACGTTCGATCTCGTCACGGTCGCCCAGGCATGGCACTGGTGCGACCCTCGCCTGGCCAGCGCCGAGATTGCCCGGATCCTGCGGCCGCACGGCGTGCTGGGCCTGATCTGGAACCAACTGGACACCGCTGTGCCCTGGGTGCACCGGCTCTCACGCATCATGCACGCCGGGGACGTCCTCAAGCCACACTTCCGCCCGCCGGTGGGCCCCGAGTTCACCGGAGTGGAGAGCCACCTGACCCGGTGGGAGGATTCCGTCACCACGGAGGACATCCAGGAGCTGACCAAGTCCCGCAGCTACTACCTCGCGGCATCGGAGTCCACCCGGGCCAAAGTCATGGCCAACCTCGACTGGTACCTGCACGAGCACCTGGGCCACGCCCCCGGCGACGTGCTCCGGTTGCCTTACCTGACCCAGACGTGGCGGGCCTTCCGGATTGCGTGAGGCCATCGCCGGGGCTTATCGTTTCGGTATACCTAATAATTACTTGTAGTCGCACAAAACTTTGACACTGGCTGCTATTCCGGCCAGCCAATCATCGCGTCAACGTGGACGCGCCAAATCACAGGAGCGGCAGTGCTGGATGTAAAGGGCCACGAGCAACCGCCCCAGGGCGCACAGACCTACAAGCATCCGGGTGCCCGCAGGGCGCTGATCGGCCTGTTGGGGCCAGCGTTCGTGGCGTCAATCGCGTACGTGGACCCCGGAAACGTGGCCGCCAACCTGACCGCCGGCGCCCAATACGGCTACCTGCTTGTGTGGGTCCTCGTGGCCGCCAACATCATGGCAGTCCTGGTCCAGTACCAGTCCGCCAAGCTCGGGATCGTCACGGGCAAGAGCCTCCCGGAGATTCTCGGCGAGCGGCTCAAGCCCTTCTGGCGGCGCGCCTTCTGGCTGCAGGCCGAAGTCGTGGCCGCCGCCACCGACCTCGCAGAGGTAGTGGGCGGGGCAATCGCCCTGTACTTGCTTTTCGGACTCCCACTCCCCCTCGGCGCCGTGATTGTCGGCGCGGTGTCGATGCTCCTGCTCGCGGTGCAGGCCCGGCAGAAACAGCGGCCCTTCGAATTCATCATCATGTTCCTGCTCGGCATCATCACCATCGGCTTCCTCGCCGGGCTGTTCATCAGCCCGCCGGATCCGGGGGCGGCCCTGGCCGGGCTCGTGCCCGGCTTCCAGGGCCCGGACACGGTGCTGCTGGCCGCCAGCATGCTAGGCGCCACCGTCATGCCGCACGCCATCTACGTCCACTCGGCCCTGTCCCGGGACCGGCACCGGCCAGACGAACACCAGCATGTTCCCCCGGCGGCCGTCGCGCGCCTGGTCCGGGCTACCCGGTTCGACGTCGTGGCCGCGCTGGCCATCGCCGGCCTGGTCAACATCGGCATGCTGCTCCTTGCCGCCTCCACCCTCGGCGGCGAAGAGGGCACGGACACAATCGAGGGCGCGCACGCCGCCATCACCGCCAACCTCGGGCCCATCGTCGGCGTGATCTTCGCAGTCGGGCTGCTCGCGTCCGGCCTGGCATCGACGTCGGTGGGCTGCTATGCCGGCGGAACCATCATGCAGGGTCTGCTCAAGATCCGGATCCCTGTCATGGCCCGCCGCGTGGTGACCCTGATTCCGGCCGTTGTGCTGCTGGCAGTCGGCTTCGACCCCACCTGGGCACTCGTGTTGAGCCAGGTGGTCCTCAGCTTCGGGATTCCCTTTGTCCTGGTCCCGCTGGTGGTGCTGACCAGCAATAAGACCCTGATGGGCCGGTTTGCCGACGGCCCGGCCCTCCGAGTCGCCGCCATCATCAGCGTGGTGCTCGTCGTGGCACTTAACCTGGTCCTGCTGTGGCTCACTTTCTCCGGAGGCAGCTGAAGGTAGGCTTAGGTCTGTGAAGACCAGTACGCCCTCCTCCTCGATCGAGGACTACGTCAAGGTCATCTATTCGTTCACCGAGTGGCAGCGGAAGCCGATCACCTCCACGCAGCTGGCGCAACGCCTTGGCGTCGCCAACTCCTCGGTTTCGGAAATGGTCCGCAAGCTCAAGGACCAGGGCCTCGTAGACCACAAGCCCTACAGCGCCGTCACGCTGACCAGCGACGGCGTCCGGCTCGCCCTGTCCATGGTCCGGCGGCACCGGCTGATCGAGACTTTCCTCGTCCGGGAGCTCGGGTACCGCTGGGACGAGGTCCACGACGAAGCAGAGCTCCTTGAGCACGCCGTCTCCGACACCTTCATTGAACGGATGGCCGCCAAGCTGGGAAACCCGACACGGGACCCGCACGGCGATCCCATCCCCGCCGCGGACGGCTCCGTGCTGGTGCCCGCCGCCCACCGGCTGAGCGAACTCGACGACGGCCATACCGGCCGGATCACGCGGATCAGCGACGAGAACCCGGAGCTCCTGCGCTACCTCGCCGCCGAGGACATCGATCTCGACGCCGAAGTGGAGGTGGTGGGCCGGAGGCCGTTCGGCGGCCCGATCGTGGTGCGGATCGGTTCCGCCGCGGAGCCGCGGGAATTCGATTTTGCCGAGGAAGTCGCTTCGGCCCTCTGGGTCCACAGCGACGCCGCGCACGCAGGCTGCAGCGTTACCGGCCCATGAGTGAAAAGTGAGCTGAGTGAAGAGCGTGCTGGACGAGCGCCGGGCCGCGCCGCGCCCCGGCGTGCCGGGCTGGAAAGCCTGGTCCGCCGTCGCCGTCGGCGGGCTGATCGGAACTGAGCTGCGGTTCGGCGCCGGCCTGATTTTTCCCGAAAGCGCCGGCGCGGTGCCATGGACCACGCTGGCGATCAACGTGGCCGGGAGTTTCATCCTGGCCACCCTGACCACCATCTGGATCGCGCGGCCACAGACGGCCTTCTGGCTGCGTGCCGGTATCGGTCCTGGCCTCCTGGGGTCCTTCACCACCTTTTCAGCGCTCGTGATAGTCCTTGACCAGCAGATCCGCGCCGGGTTCCACGCCACATGGCTGGCCTACCTCGGGCTCTCGCTCGTCCTCGGTCTCGGGGCCGCGGCCGCCGGCTGGAAAACCGGCAAAGCGATTGCCGACCTCGGCGGGGGTGCC
This sequence comes from Arthrobacter sp. P1_B3, assembly GCF_056406615.1. Taxonomy (NCBI): domain Bacteria; kingdom Bacillati; phylum Actinomycetota; class Actinomycetes; order Micrococcales; family Micrococcaceae; genus Arthrobacter; species Arthrobacter sp. P1_B3. The sequence goes on from NZ_JBFTZV010000004.1 coordinate 48,263, forward strand.
CGATGATGACCGCGCTCGTGGTGGGGTTATGCGGGGTGGCGGGAGCACTGCTGCGGTTCGCCGTCGACTCCTGGTTTGCGCACCATCAAGGTTCCCGTCCGCACTGGCCGTGGGCAACGTTTGCGGTCAACGTCGCCGGATCGTTCATCATCGGTTTGTCCGTGGGCCTGACCGGCCACCTGGAGTTGGGAGCCGACTGGCACGCCGCCATCGCGACCGGGCTGGCCGGCGGCCTGACAACCTTCAGCTCATGGACCACAGCAACGGTCCGTCTGGTCAGCGAAACCCGTTACCGGGCGGCGGCGCTCAACATAGGCTCGAATCTCATCGCGGGCCTCGCGGCCGCGGCCCTCGGACTCTTCCTCGCCGGCTAAGACTCCCCCAGCCCGCTGATGGCCTGCCTCAGCCCGGCCAGGACCGGGCCCGCGAGCGAGTGTGTCGAGCCTTACACCGGGGCGTCCCGGTGGCTCCGGGCCGCCGTCGTTCCCGTATCGTTGAAGGATGGTTACCCGACGTGAAGCAGCCCAGATCCTCGACATTCCCCTGGAGATGGCGCACCGTCACGGCATCCCCTCCCGGCTGTCCGAGGCCGAGCTCGGCGAGCTGCTGGACAACCCCCCGGCATGGCTGGTCCAGTCCAAGGCAAACCGGACAGGCAAGCGGCCCATTTGGGTCCAGATCACCTGCGCCGTCTGCGGATTCTCCGAAGCCGCACGGCCCAAGAAATGGTGGCCGGACTTCACCTATGTCTGCTGCGCCCACCATGAGGCCCGCGACATCCCCGTCCTCGGCCCCGGGCTCGTGCGCAGTGTGTACGACGGCGTCGGCAGCCGCTTCGCAGGGATCGTGGACGCCGCGGTTCCCGAGGCGTAGCTTAAAAGACGGGGCTACTCCGGGCCCCTGCCGTGAGGGAGAGCACCATGCCTGACAAGACGCCGCACCAAAGCGTGTCGAAAAAGCCGGTTAAAACGATCAAGGAAAAACGGGCCGAGAAAAAGGCGAAGCACATCGTTGATGCCCACACCGATCCAGTGGCACACATCAAGAAGCGCTGAACACTCAAAGGGGCCGGAAGCCGTTGCTTCCGGCCCCTTGCTGTGTCCCCTAACTTGTTCGTTTGCCGGGCCCCGGGGGCATTGGGGCTCACCCGAAACGGATGATGCGGCGGGACTCCCGTTGGCGCTTTAGTGGTCTTGGGATCCAACCGTCATGTCCCCGATTCCGTGGCCCTGTCCGCGCGAGGCCGTTCCAGCTATTGAGCAGTTCCACCTGTTGGCCGCCCGGCCCGGCACCGGAATCATTCGACGCGGGTGGTGACGCCCCGGCAGGGACCGCCCACACTAAGACCAGTGCGCCAGACAGCGTGCTCGACACAGACCGGAGGAATACCAGTGACAACCACACCGGAGACTGAGGCCCACGGGCCGGTCGACTTCGTACTCCTCGAGTTCCCCGTGGCGGGACTGACGGGACGGGCGAGTGAGGAACTCGTCAAGCTCGTCGAGCAGGGCGTGATCCGCCTATTCGATCTCCTCGTCGTCATGAAGAATGACGACGGCACTGTCGAGGTGCTCGAACTTACCGACCCAGGTGGTCCGGCGGCGGGGTTCTCCTACTTCGACGGCGCGCAGACCGGGCTTTTGGGCGATGACGATATCGCCGAGGCATCGGCCGCGCTTCTCCCAGGGACGGTTGCCGCGCTGATTGTCTACGAGAACATCTGGGCGGCACCGTTCGTGGCGGCGGTACGCGACAGCGGGGGCGAACTCATCGCGAGCACCCGGATCCCTGCGCCGGACGTGATGGAAGCCCTCGACGCCCTCGAGGCCCGCGACGCCGAGTCGCCGGCACCTGCCGCGGCGCCGTTACCTGACGCGTAAGACCTGACACATCATAAGAAGCGATCCGACGGGAGAAAATTATGGGACTTCTTAGGGGTATAGGGCGGACGGCGGTCGTTGCCGGGACAGCCAGTGCGGTCAGTGGCCGCGTCCAGCGCCGGCAAGCCAACAAGTTCGCCGAGAAGGACGCCGCGACCGCGGCCAAGCAGCAGGAGGCCTACGATGCGCAGATGGCCCAGCAGCAACCCCCACCACCGCCACCACCCGCATACCAGCAGCCTGTCTACCAGCAGCCGCCGCCCCCTCCCCCTGCCCCCAGTGGCGGCATCTCAAACGAAGCCCTCGAGCAGCTCAAGCAACTCGGGGCGCTGAAGGAACAAGGGATACTCACGGAGCAAGAGTTCGTGGCGCAAAAGGCGAAGATCCTTGGCATGTAACGCAGACATGTAACGCACGCATCTAACGCCGGGCAGCCGAGAGGGAAGGGAAATGTCAGAAGACACTTCCCTTCCCTCTCTCATGGGACCCATCTAGGCATGAGAACTATCTACGGCGCCATGACGACGAAGCCCGCCGGGGGAACGTCGATCCTGATCGCCAAGCCGTTCCGCGGCTCAGCGGCTACCAGCGAGCCCACCGTGTTCTCGTCCGTTGAATAGAGGCACACGAACTTGTCGCCGGCCGAATGCAGGCCGGCATCGATGGTCACCCATGCTGTCCGCCGGGCCGCCCAATCGGTGTTGATGGCGCAGACAACCTCTCTGTCCGACAAAATCCGGCTCCAGGCCACGATTGATGTCATCCTCCCGGCGCCGACGCGTTCCGGGTACCAGAACGTGACGCCGTCGTCGGAGATAGGGCGCAGGTACTGCCGGCCGCGCCGGAGCGCGAGCTCCCGCTTCCGAACGGCAAGGATTTTCCCAAGTTCCTGGTAGCTGTCCCGCGACTCGTCGAAGAAGTGCCTGTCGCGGCTACGGAACGATCCGAAGGGGCCGCCGAACATTGCTTCCCTGATGTACCGGTCTGCCTTGAAGTCGTCCGTGGGCCGCGGAATGACCTCAGGCGGAAATTTCCCGTCGAATCGCTGCTCGCTGCCGTAGTAGATGCACGGGATGCCCAGCGTGGTGGCGTTCAGGGCAAGGACGGCGAGTTCCAGGGCCCGGCCGTCCTGATCGGCGGCGAACCGTGCCTTGTAGCTTTTCCCTTGGCGGACCAGGTCGTGGTCGTCGAAGCTTGTGACGACGTGGTTGCGGAACCAGGTGTGGGTCGCTTTATCGACCTGGATCGAGTTGCGGAAGAGATCGAAGTATTCGGCGGGGTCGCTCCAGCCCTTGACCGCATCGACCATTCGTCCTTGCACGTCCGCCAAGCCCAAGGCAGCATCGAGCCCGGTCAGGTCCCGGAGCCTGATGGCCTCTTCCCGGCTCCCGGTGATTTCTCCGACCAGGAAAAAGGAATCCTTGCCGATGGTCTGGGCGAATTCATGAATGGCGGAGGCGAAGTATCGCGTGGCGCCGGGGTCCATGTGCTTGACCGTGTCCACGCGGAAGCCGTCGATGTCGGCGTCGGCGATCCAGTACTGATATGCCTCGACGAGGGTCTGGAAGGCTGCCGAGGGCTCATACCCGTCCACCGGCCCGGTTCCCTGATGGATGTCCTTCAGCCCAAAGAAGTCCCCCTCGGTTGTCTCCTGGGGATCGTCCCAGTGGACGATCTGACCCTTGCGGGTAAAGGCGCCGTCGGTCTGGAGTTCACTCGGCCACACCGCGCTGTCCATATCCGGGGGATTAACCGGCGCGGGGAACGGCAGGCTGGGAACGCCGCCGGGGTCCCGCCACCCGGTGACCGGATAGGTGGCGCCGGTCCAGTCTGGAATGTAGGGCTGCCCTGTGGCGGGATCGACGGTGTTGTATTCGAACACGTCCGCGGAATGGTTGAGGATGACGTCGAGGATGACGTAGAGCCCGGCGTCGTGGGCGGCGGTGACCAGCTCTTTGAAGTCCCGGGCTGTGCCGAAGTGGGGGTCAACGTCGAGGAAGTTCTGTGTGCCATAGCCGTGGTAGTCATCCACGCCGGGGCGTTGCCGCAGTATGGGGCTGATCCAGAGCGCGGTGACCCCGAGCCTCTTCAGGTAGCCGAGTTTGGACTGTATCCCCTTCAGAGTCCCGCCGAGCCACTGGGTTCCCGCGTTCTCCCAGTTCTGAATATCAGTCGCGGCTTGCACGGCATTGTTCGCGTCCCCCGGCGAAAACAGCGGCGTGCTGCCCCGCACGATCTGCCCGGCGGCGTCCTTGTAGCCGTCCTCCAGTTCGTTAGAGAAACGGTCTATCAGCAGGAAATAGATCACCTGGTCCGACCAGTCGCGCGGGGACGGGTGATAGTGGTTTTGTTTCGCTGCATCCATCTGCATGATTGCCAAGTATGGAGAATTTGTCCGCGACATGGAAGGGCATTCGGGTTTCTCCGGTCTGCCACGGCACGCTGACCGTGTATCGGGTGCACCGCCCGCTGCAGCGACCGCCCTTAACGCACAGAACTCCCCGCCAACCGGAGTCAGCGGGGAGTTCTGTGAACCCAATACGGGGTGGAGCACCGTTGCCGGGGCTCCGATGTGGAGATGGGGGGAATTGAAAACCCGTTTAGCTACTTTTTTGGACAACCGTTGTAGCTAGGCTCCCTCTACATTCCGCAGTTCTTACCCATGTTTTGTTCACGTCGTTCTAGGTCGTGTTGGCGGCGCCAACAAAGAATCCACCAAAAAGAGCCTCACCGGACCTCCTGCACAAGGAGTCTTCGGTGGGGCTCTTTTTGCGTGTTCGGGTCTAGCGCTGGCGGCCGTTCCTGGTGAGGCCGGCGGCTCGCACCGCGGCGGCCACGAGCCCCAGCAAATCCTCGCCCAGGACCTCGCAGATGTCTTCGACGTCGTTGGCCGTGAAAGCGACCTCATCACGGAGCCGCTTCGAGATGTAGCTCTGCGAAGGCTAGAATAACCGTACAACCTTCGGCCGTCAAATGAGTCGGCAGCCCTGATCAGAACGCAACCAGGCCCGCGGAAATGGCCTCACGAAAAAGGGCTGCAGTGGTGTCCACTACAGCCCCTCTTCCCGATCCCCCTACAACGAGGCGTAAAGTTTGCCGGTGGACGTCCGCCAGCCTCGCGTGTCGAAGAGTGCGGAGTTGCCCATCACCGGGTCCGTGATGGGCCGGTTCTTCCATGCGAAGCGCTCGACGTAGGGCATCTTCCGCATCTCTGCCACCGTGGCCTTCATGAAGTACTCGGTCGTGGCCCGGCTGTACCGGCTGGGTTTTGTTGAGCTGGCCTGCCAGTCCGCGACCGCATATTCAGTCACCCAGATCGGCTTCCCGTACTTCTCGTAGAGGCCGGTGACATTGGCGAGGAAGTCTTCGACGTTGGGCCACGCATAGCGGTGCATGGTCATGAAGTCCACGCGCAGGCCCTTGTTCTTGGCCTTCGCCATGAAGTCTGACAGCCACGGGCTGGTGGGATTCACCGCCGCGGGCGAGCCGAGCCTGAGCCCGGTCTTTTGAAGTTGCGGCCACAGGCTGATCGCCTGGTCGACGCTCATGTTGGCCTGCGCCGTGTGGTCGGGTTCGTTGAAGCCGAGCAGGTGCTTGGCCTGGGTCTGCGGCAGTCCGCTCATGATCTTGGCGATGGCGCCTTCTTCCAAGCGCTTGGCGTTCTTGACCATCGGCGTCCAAGGCGGGGTCGTGAGGTTGCAGTACGGTTCCCAGTTGTAGTGCCAGGCGACGTTCAGCATCTTGATCTGGGCCCTCGCGAGGTCGGTGCTGTTCGAGTAGCCGATGCCCTTCAGGGCCGGCGTTGCCGCGTGGCTGGCACTCGCGTTGGCCGCGAGAAGCGCACCCGGCGCCGCGAGTGCAGCCAAAGGCACGGTCAGAAATTTGCGGCGGTCCATGAGGTCCTTTCGAAGGCGGAGCATTCCGATGACCGTAAGAGCCTATTCGGCTCCCCGCACTGTTCAGCACCAAATTGCTGCAGGTTTGCCACAGCATTGAGGAAAGACTTGGTGTTCACCACATGCCTTCCGTCATCAGCTGATATACGGCTGGGTCCCACTACGATGACGGCATGGCATCGTTCACCCTCGACGGGCAGACCTACGAGTACCTCAGGTCCGCGGCGGGTCACTCGGCGGAGGAGACGAAGTCGTGGGAGTACGGGAACTACCCAAGGGTGATGGCCCGTGTCCCGTTGGCCGCCGGCGGCACGGTGGACGTCTACGCCTCCGCCGAGCGCTGGAACGCCTCCAACGTCCTTGTCTCATGGACTGATGATGACGACCATAAGCACTGGGCATGGGTTCCGGCCGGCAACGTCAGACGCGTCACCGAATCCGAATGGGACATCGAGGAATACCGGCGCTGCCCCGAAAAACTGTGCGCCATCAAGTGGGGAAACCGGCTCCCCGGCTTCCTGCCCGAGGAGACCTTACTGACGCCGGCAACGCGCATGAAGCAGATTCATTTGGCGGCCCGGAACGTGATTTCGGGGGCCTTGAACGGGGTCTTGCCGTGGCAGCGCCGATACTCTAGTCCGCTGCCGCAAGGGCAGGGCTGACGCATTGGAACCTCAGTGACAAACTTTGCACCCGGAGAGGCCCGTTTCACAGTCAGGCTGGAGACCATGAACATTTCGCCTGGGGCCTCGACCACAACTCTGTCGAAGGATCCAATGTCGTGGACTCCACCATCGTAGGAGTGGTAGCTGCCTTCCGGCTCTCCGTATGGTCGAAGAGTAACGGCGTTCGCCCTCGTGCCGATTATCGGGTGGGTGGCCGACTGTCGAGGAAGGAGATTCAGCATTGAGTCCTTAACTGCTTGAGGTGGTATCCCCTCAGCCAGACGCTCTCGGATCGTTTCTGCCTCGCTGGTCGGTAGGGCGCGATGCTCTCCGATCCGATAAATCCACATCGGCCAGTCATCCTGCGGTGCCCGGACATAACTCTGGAACTCCGGCCATGCCAGCTCGTGATCTTTTTTTCCGCCCAACTCCTGGTAGTTCGTGATTAGCCACTGGTAGGGACCTTTGTACTTCCCCTCTCCAAAGAGTTGGAATCCAGTCAGGACGATGCTGAGGCGGGCAGTGGCCGGTCCAAGGTGCCGGATCCTCGGCTCGTTCCAGGCCGCGGTGAGGAGGAGGCGAAACCTTTCAACGGCAACACCGAAGTCGAGTTCGGCTTCTTCAAGAGCCTCATACATGAGATCCATGAGGACTTGAATCGTCGGCTGGCTCTTCTTCCCGATAATGGCCAGTCCGGTATACCCCATCAAGGCTTGAAAGGTTGGCGTCTGAATGTATGTCACCTTGGTTGCGTCTTCGCTATAAACCCCCATTGCACCGCGGTAGAACGTGCTGAGGCGGCGGTCCGAAAGCTGAACGATGAAATCGGGGTTAGCGGCGACGGTTATGAGCGTCAACTGGTGATCTCCAAGCTAGTCTCGTGTGGGTGCGGAAGGTCCAGCGTGCGGGCCGCGTCCCCGCCAAAGCGCGCATGCAAGCCCGATGTCCCGTCTCGATCCAGTCTAGACTCGGCGACCGACGGCCCGGCGGCCGGTCCCTGAGCAGTCCTATTGGCGCCAGCGCGGCTGGTAGTCCGGGTGGTCCATGTACGGCTCGGCGATGATGAACAGGAACTTCTCCATGTAGTCCTGGTCTCCTGCTGGTTCGAAGTCCCAGTCGATGCGGTTGAAGTGCGCGATGATTTTGCGCTTGACGGCGCACTCGAGCAGGATCCGCATGGCGATGATGTTCGCCCAACTCTCGGGGTAGGGCTCGTGCTGGAGGGAATCCAGTGACTCGGCTTCGTCCTCGTCCAGCCGCGCTTCCAGAAACTCGATGATGTCCACCATGCGCTCATACTGCCACTAGCCGAGCGCGTCCGCAGCAGCACCGTCGGAGGCCTTGGCTGGGCCGCTAGCTGGCCGAGCTAAGAAATGTCGTTCCCTTTGATCGTGGTCAGGAGCGTCGTGGCCACGATTTCCTGCGACGACCCGAGGCCCACCCAGACGTAGCCTTCCGCGACGGCGCTGAGGTGCCAAAGCTGGCCGCCCATCGGGACGGCCGTGACCGACAAGCCCGGCTCGAAGGTACGTCCGTGGTCCCCCGTGTCAGCGCGGTCGAGGTGCACCCTGGTTGTTGTGGTCGCTTCGAAGACCGACAGGAATCGCGGGCCAGAATCGGAGTCGGCTTGCGGCCTGGCGCGTCGCCCCGGCGCCGAAGACACCTCAGCGACGTATCTCTGCAAGGCTCCTCGAATAACCTCCGTGACCGTGTCTGAGCGCCGGGCGGCGACTACTTTGGCTTCCTCCCAGAGTTCGTCGTCAATCCCGATCGACCGGGTAGGTGTCCCCTTGCTCATGATGCGCGTGCCTTTCATTCATTTCGGATAGGCATACCTTACGGACTGTGTGCGCAAAGTACCCAATGTCTGTACAGGAACCCCGCACCAAGTTGCGATGGCGCAATGGCGTCCTCTACCGTGCCCTTAGCAGCGACGCGGGGCGATCAGCCGAGGGCGTCGGCCGCGGCGGCGTCGGATGCCTTGGCCAGTCTCGCGTAGACCCGCAGCGTGGTCTGCGGGTCCTCGTGCCCCAGCCGGGCCTGCACCACGTGCACGGGGACACCAGCGTCAAGCAGGTGCGTGGTGTGGGCGTGCCGGATCTCGTGTATCCAAGGCTTGCGGTCCAGCTCTTTGCCGACCAGCTCCCCCATGAGCGGCTGCCAGACTTCTTTGTGGAAGCGGGAGTTGCGGACGTAGTCGCCGTCCGGGCGGTGGAACACGAAGTCATCGAGCCCAATCTCCTGCAGGCGCTCCGCGAGAGCGGCGGAGAGGCTCGCGTTACAGGTCACGGTGCGGTTGGCCTTCTTCGTCTTCGGCGGCCCGATCTCTTCGCCCTTGCCCTTGGACTTCCATGCCCGGCTGACGCGCACCGCGGCGCGCCCGTCCCGGATTGTGATGTCCCGCCGGCGCAGCGCTGTTGCTTCGGAGTACCGGAGGCCCGTGCCGCCCAGGAAGCGGATAAAGAGGGAGTAGTGCGGGTCGATGCGCTCGGCAAGCATGACTAGATCCTCGGGCGAGAGGTAGACGGCTTCCCGCGCCTCGTTGAGATCGGCCTCGGCCACCCCCTTGGCCGGGTTGCGGGTCATGGTCTCGGCATCCATGGCGGTAACGAACGCGGCGGAGAGCAGCGCGTGGATGTTCTGCTTGGTCTTACGCGAGAGCGGCTGCCCCTTGGTCTGGTTGGCGCCCTGCTCTACCGTGAGTCCGTCTAGCCAGTCGATGACGGCGGATTTGTTGACCTTGTCCACGGCGTCCGGCCGAGGTCGCTGGAGGCGACGTGCGCGGCAGCCATCTTCCGATACTTCGCGATCGTGCCGGGCTGCGGCTTGCGGAGCAGATCAAAGTGCCGAACCACGACTTCGTAGACGGTCGGCGCCGTGGAGTCCTTCCGGACCTTCGCCGTGGCTGCAAGCTTGTAGCTGTTCCCATTGGCATCAAGGAACGCCTTCAGCTCGAGCGCCTTGTCAGGAAGGACAGCCAGCCGCGGGCGGCCTCGTAGCGCTCCCCCGCTAGTTCGATCTGTACCGTTCCGTCCCGTGTTGCTTCCATGCCTGTCCCCTATCGGTGCCGTTTCTCGCCAACAAAATGGGCCGTCCCGCCAACAGGCAAAAAGAAAACCCCTAGATCACAAGGATCTAGGGGCTAACTCTAGTGGAGATGGGGGGAATTGAACCCCCGTCCGATGTCGTGTTGTCAGGGCTTCTCCGGGCGCAGTTTGCGTTGGATTTTCTCGGCCCCAGCCATGCTACAAACAGCTGGCTGATCCGGGCCCAGTCATCTAAGAGTCCCGTTTACCCCGATGACGGAGGTAAACAGCAGTGGCTATCTAAATGACGCCAGGATCCGGGGCAATAGCAACCTCGGGCTGACGGACTGTCTTACTGCTTAGGCAGCGAGAGCGAAGTCAGTGCGTTTTGATTCGGCACTTATTGGTTTGCAGACAGCGTTTACGAGATAATTCTGCATCCTCGGCCCGCTTCACCTGTCGCGACTAACATCGTCGAAACCGATCATCCCCGTATTTTTTTATCAAACCCGGACCGGACACTTTCGGATCCTTCCCGGACTACCAATCATAGCGCACCGCCTCCAGGAAACATTCCCAGCGGCCCGTTGCGGCTAGCGGCGGTTGCGTTCGCGCATGACCCGCTGCGCCTCGCGCTTGTCCTGCTGTTCGCGCAAGGTCTGGCGCTTGTCGTATTCCTTCTTACCGCGGGCGACGCCGATTTCGACTTTCGCGCGTCCGTCCACGAAGTACAGCTGCAGCGGCACGATCGTGAACCCCGATTCGCGGATCTTGTGCGAGATCTTGGTGAGCTCTTCGCGGTGCAACAGCAGCTTGCGGCGGCGGCGTGCGGCGTGGTTGGTCCAGCTTCCCTGGTGGTACTCGGGGATGTGGATGCCCTCCATCCACAGCTCGTCGTTGTAGAACGTGCAGAAGCCGTCAACCATCGAGGCATGGCCTTCGCGCAGGGACTTAACTTCCGTGCCCATCAGCGCAATGCCGGCCTCATAGGTGTCAAGGATGAGGTAGTCGTGCCGGGCCTTGCGGTTGGTGGCCACTACCTTACGGCCACTTTCTTTGGGCACGGTAGGACTCCTAGGTTTTGTTGGTGGTTCACTCCGGCCTGATGGTGCGGAGTCTTTCCAGTTTACGGCAGGGCGGCGGCCGGCGCAGATGCTGCAGCGCCGGCCACCGGACTGGCTACAGCAGGTTCATCGGGTTCACGGCCCGGCCGTTGAGCCAGGTTTCGAAGTGCGAGTGGCAGCCGGTGGAGTTGCCGGTGGTGCCCGAATAGGCGATCAGCTGCCCCCGGTTGACGTGCTGGCCGGCCGAGACCGCCACGGACGTGTTGTGGTAGTAGATCGTGGTCAGGGAGTTGCCCTGGATGACGCCGTGGGAGATCTTGACGTTGTTGCCGCCGCCGTCGTTGGCCCAGCCGGCCGAGAAGACGGTGCCGGCCGCCGCGGCGTAGACGGGCGTGCCGCAGGGGGCGCCGAAGTCGATGCCGGTGTGCATGTAGCCGCCCTGGCCGTAGAAGTCGATGGTGCCCGCCGGCGTCGGACGCCAGCCAAACCCGGAGGTGATCGGAATATTACCCGGGAACGGGTGCTGCAGGCCAAAGGCCGACGGTGAGCCCTGGGCCGGCGGGACATAGGGCTGGGTGGCTTGGCCCCGCGCGCGGGCGGCGGCCGCCGCGGCCTCAGCGATGCGCCGCTGCTCGGCCTCCCAGGCCTCACGCAGCTTCCGGTCGCGTTCGGCGATTTCGGCGGCGACGGCGTCCTGCTGCGCCTTGACCTTTGCCAGCTGGTTCTGGATGCCGGGCTTGGCGGCCTGGAGTTCGGCGTCGAGCCGGGTGGTGTCGGCGATCAGCTTGTCCACGGCGGCCTTCTTGGCCTGGGCCTCGTCCCGCGCCGCCTTTTCCCGGGCCAGCGCGGCGTCGGCCTTGGCCTTGAGGTCCGTGATCTCGGCCTCGACGGCCGCCAGCCGCGCCTGCGCGTTGACGTTCGTGGCGTTCTGCTGGGTGAGCTTGTCCATCGCGGAGTTCTGGCTGCGCAGGGCCTGGTCCGCGAGGTCGATGGTGTCCGTCAGGCTGCTGCCCTGGTTCGAGCCGAAGAACAAGGACAGGTTGGACGGGACGCCGCCGGACTTGTACGCCTGTGTGGCGATCTGCCCGATCAGCTTCCGGGTGTCCGCAATCTTCTGCTTGTCCGATTCGAGCTGCTGCGTGATTTTTGCCTTGTTTTGCTGCGCCAGGTCCACGCGGGMCGCGAGGGCCTGGACTTCCTGGACCGCTCCGGCCACCCGGCCCTGGGCGTCCAGGAGGGCCTGCTGGGCACCCGGGAGCTGGCCCTGGTACAGGACCAGGTCCGCCGCCGCCTGGGCGATCCGGCCGTCCACGAATTCGAGGGAATGCTGGACCCGGGCCGCTTCGTCGCGGAGCGCGGCCTGCTGGTCCTCAAGGTCGTCGGCGAATGCCACCGGACTCGAGGCTCCCATGCTCCCGGCCAGGACCAGCGCCAGGGTGGCGCTGATCATCCGGCTGCGGCGTCCCACCAAGCGAAGCCGGAGCGATTGCCGTACGGGGCGGCGGGCCATCGGTGTCATAAGCATTCCCTTTTCGTTGCGCAAAGCTAGACCCGCAAGTACCGGCGGAGGGTCAGCAGGGAGGAAATTCCGGCCAGGACGACGCCCAGGCCAATCAGGGCAGGAGCCAGGATCAGGGTCTGCCCGGGCGAAATGAAGGCGGTGTCCGGATACTGCTTGGACATGACCTCGCCGAGGAAGAAGTGGGCCACGGCCCACAGCGTGCCTGAGGCCAGGGCCGCGCCGATCACCGCGGCGATGACGCCTTCGAGGATGAACGGCAGCTGGATGACCATCTTGGACGCGCCCACCAGGCGCATGATCCCTGTTTCCCGGCGGCGGCTGAACGCGGAGAGCCGGATGGTGGTCGCAATCAGCAAGATGGCGCAAATGATCATGACGCCGGCGATGCTCACGGCCACCAGGGACGCCGCGTTCATGGCCGAAAACAACCGCTCCAGCAGCTGCCGCTGGTCGATCACGGTCTCCACCCCGGCCTGGGAGGAGAAGGTCTCGCTGATGATCTCGTACTTCTCCGGGTCCTTCATGTTGATCCGGAAGGACGCCGGAAGCTGGTCCGGGGTTACCGAGTCAACGATCGGCGAATTGGAGAACTGTTCCTTGAAGTGCTTGTAGGCGTCGTCTTTGGACTCGTACTGGAAGTCGTTGACGTACTGGGCCACCGCGGGCGACTGCAGCAGCTTGCGCAGGTTGTCCTCCTGCTCCGGCGTCGCCGGGCCGGTGGCGCAGCCGGTCGCCGTCGAACCGTCACTGCAGAGGAAGATGGCCACCTGGACTTTGTCGTACCAGTAGCCCTTCATCTGGTTGATCTGCAGCTGCAGCATGCCGGCGGCGCCGACGAAGGTCAGCGACACGAAGGTCACCAGGATCACGGAGATCACCATGGACAGGTTGCGGCGCAGGCCGCTGCCGATCTCGCTCAAGACGAATGCAAGCCTCACGCCTGTCCCTCCCCAGCAAGGCGGACCTCGGCGCGGGCTTCGGCGCGTGACCCGGCCCGGGGCGGGACAACCGGCGGCTCGTCCCGGCCGCTGGCGTCGCGCAGGCGGCGCGACTGGCCCACCACGGGAATCATGGAGGTGTAGAGGGCCTTGGCCTCGTCGCGGATCACGACGCCGTTCTTGAGTTCCACCACCCGTTTGCGCATCTCGTTGACGATGTCGTCGTCGTGCGTGGCCATCACCACGGTGGTGCCGTTCTGGTTGATCTTGTCCAGCACGCCCATGATGCCCATGGATGTGGTGGGGTCCAGGTTTCCGGTGGGCTCGTCGGCCAGCAGGATGCCGGGACGGTTCACGACGGCGCGGGCGATCGCCACGCGCTGCTGCTCACCGCCGGAGAGTTCGTGCGGGAGGCGGTTTTCCTTGCCTTCCAGGCCCACGGTCTTCAGGACCTCGGGGACGGTGTCGCGGATGACGCTGCGGCTCTTGCCGATGACCTGCATGGCGAAGGCGACGTTGGCGAAGACGGTTTTCTGCGGCAGCAGGCGGAAGTCCTGGAAGACGACGCCGATTCCGCGGCGCAGCCGCGGCACCCGCCAGCTGGAGATGTTGGCGACGTTCTGGCCGGCGACGTAGACGGCGCCGGAGGAGGCGCGGTCCTCTTTGAGGACCAGGCGCAGGAACGTGGATTTGCCGGAGCCGGAGGCACCGACGAGGAAGGCGAATTCGCCACGGTCGATCTCAAGGTTGATCGAATCCAGCGCCGGCCGCGCCTTCTGGTCATAGACCTTGGTGACATTTTCGAAACGGATCATGGCCCTAAGTACCCTGCAAGACGGGGCCGCGAGGGCCCGGTTCTGCCGCCGGGGCAAGGGCTTTCGTTTGGGGGAAGTAGAGCTCCGGCCCCTCGACTATACGCACGGGTAACGGCGGAACCGCCGGAACGGCGGGGCGTGTCGCGCGATTGTCAGGGACCTGCCAGCCGGGGTTCCGGCCGGGGCGTCGGGCTTACTTCTCGGCGTTGCGGTTGTCCGTCCGCCAGCGGATGCCGGCGTCGATGAAGTCGTCGATTTCGCCGTCGAACACGGCCGAGGTGTTGCCGACCTCGTGCTCGGTGCGCAGATCCTTGACCATCTGGTACGGGTTCAGGACGTAGGAGCGCATCTGGTCGCCCCACGAGGCTTTGACGTCGCCGGCGAACGCCTTCTTCTCCGCGTCCTCCTGTTCCTTCTTCAGCAGCAGCAGGCGGGACTGCAGCACGCGCAGGGCGGCGGCGCGGTTCTGCAGCTGCGATTTCTCGTTCTGCATGGACACCACGGTGCCGGTGGGGATGTGGGTCAGGCGCACGGCGGAATCGGTGGTGTTCACCGACTGGCCGCCGGGGCCGGAGGACCGGAACACGTCAACGCGGATCTCGTTGTCCGGGATGTCGATGGAGTCCGTCTGTTCGATCAGCGGGATCACTTCCACGGCCGCGAAGGACGTCTGGCGCCGGCCCTGGTTATCGAACGGGCTGATCCGGACCAGGCGGTGCGTGCCGGCCTCGACGCTGAGCGTGCCGAAGGCGTACGGCGCCTTGACCTCGAAGGTGGCGGATTTCAGCCCGGCCTCCTCGGCATAGGAGGTATCCATGATGGTGGTCGGGTAACCGTGGCGCTCGGCCCAGCGCAGGTACATCCGCAGCAGCATCTCGGCGAAATCCGCCGCATCCACGCCGCCCGCGCCGGCCCGGATGGTCACCACGGCTTCGCGCTCGTCGAACTCGCCGGAGAGCAGGGTGACCACTTCGAGGTCGGCGAGCGCCTTGCGGACCGATTCGAGCTCCGCGGCGGCCTCCCCCATGGAGTCGGCGTCGTCCTCGTCCTGGCCGAGTTCCACGAGGACCTCAAGGTCGTCGATCCGGGCCACGAGCTTGTTGAGCCGCTCCAGCTCGGTCTGCTTGTGCGAGAGCTTCGAGGTGATGACCTGTGCCGCGGCGGGGTCATCCCACAGATTGGGTTCACCGGCCCGCTCGCTGAGCTCGGCGATGTCTTCCTTGAGCGCCTCGACGTTCGAGACGTTCTCGATGGACGCGTAGGTGGCCCGCAGCGCGCGGATTTCAGCGGGAAAATCAATGTTTGCCATGGTTTTTTAAGCCTACGCTATGTGTCCTAGCCCCCTGACCCGCCCGGGTTGCCGTATCACTTTGAGTTGTCTTATCGCCGGTTGCCCTATCACTTTGAGTTGCCTAAAAGCCTGTTTGGCAGCATTTCCTGACAGGGCAACAGGAGTGGCGCGGGCAGCTCAGCGGCTGAGGCGGGACCGGGCTGTCGACGTCGCCTCGATCCTGATGCCGTCCGGCACCAGGAAGTTCACCACCGGCGGGTGGACGGCCGCGCTCAGCACCACGACGGCGGTGGCACCATCCGGGCTGCCCGTGGACGGCGCCACGGTCAGGCCGCTGAACTGGCCGAACGCGCCGTTGCGGCCCAGATAGTCGACGGCGGCGCTGCGCACCCTCGCCCCGCTCAGGACGGCCGACGGTGTGCCGCCGGCGTTGCCCAGCTGGCCGAGGGTGAAGCTGTCCGCGGCGGCCACCGAGGCGCCGTCCGCGAGGGAGAGCAGCTTCTTGTGTTCGAGGTAGACGCTGGACGCGGCCATCACGACGGTCGCGACCAGCAGGGCAACCACTATGAAGCCGATGCTCAGCACCAGCACCTGGCCCTCTTGCCGGCGGGCTCGGGGCTGGTATCCGAAGTGCCGGGCCCCGGGGTGGCGGACGGCGCCTGCAGGGATTCTCACCGGAACCTGCCCACCAGCTGGGTTGCCGATGCGCTGAGCTGGCTCGCGTTCAGGTGAAGTGCATCGGTGAAGGGCACAAACGGCAAGGGCACCGTGAGGTGGACGGTGACCGTCACCGCCGAGCCGGGGGCCAGGCAGTCGGCCGGCTCGCAGCGGGTGTCGACGCTGGCGTTTTCCGCCGATTGGCCGTAGTCGGCGAGCGCCAGAACCACGGCTTGCTCCGCAGCGGCCTGGCCGCTTGCCGCGTCTGGCTGGGCAACGTAGACCTTGGCGGCCTGGTCAGCGGCGCCGACCACCGCGAACGAGCCACCCTGGATCTGGCCCACGGTGATGATGAAGTACACCAGCGGCACCATCAGCAGCACGGAGAGAAAGACGAACTCGACCACGGCACTCCCCTGTTCCGGCGAGATGGCGTCCTCCGGGCAGGTGCCGTGGTTCGGGTTGCCCCCGGGGTTCCGGGAGAGATCGGGGTTCCGGGAGAGGCCAGGGTTCCGGGAGAGCCGGCCCGCGCCGTCGGCAACGGGGAGAGCAGGGACGGGACGGAACCGTGACCCCGACTGTGACCCTGACCGTGGCCGTTCACGGCTGGATGGCCGCATGGCCCTTCACCTCCAAGAGCGCCCGGGGACCGATGAACCCGATGACGGGCAAGGGGGCCCGGACTGTCACCTCCAGCGTGCGGATGCCCTGGTACGTCGATTCGCTCGTGGCCACGTCCCGCGCGAACTCGGAGTTGAGCGCAGCCGTGATCAGCTGGACCGTCCGGTCCCTGGCATCCCCGTCGTTGCGGTCGGCCAGCGTGCCATAGCGGGCTCCCGAGGCGGCGGCGTCGATCAGCGTGTTCCGGACGTGGAGGATCAGGGTGAGCTGGACGATTGCGAGGAAGAGCAGGCTGAGCAACGCGCCGATCAGCACGAAGTCCACGACGGCGGCGCCGCGCTCAACGCCGTTGCTGAGCTGCAGGTTTTTACTGTGGCGCCCGTTCCCCTCACCCTGAGCTGCCACCGGCTACTGTCCGACCTTGTCCATGGCCTGGTTGAAGAGTCCCTCAAGCGCAGGACCGGCGAGGGCCAGTAGGGCGGCCACGAGGACTGCCGACATCAGGGTGATCATGACCCAGCCTGGGACGTCCCCGCGCTGGGAAGGGTCGGCTCCCCCTTCGGTGTGGTGCCCCAACCGCGGTCGCGACGCGGCAGACCACCAGGTCAACAAGCTGAGCGCGCAGACCACCAACGCCACCCGAGTTCCGAAGTTCTTCACCGTGTCCTCTTTCCTGGTTCTTTGGTTTCATGGCTTTTCTGTTTTTCTGGAGTCCTGAATGTTTCGTTTCTGTTGGTTCGTGACGCTTCACTGGCCGATTGCGCGCTTCGCACCACGGTTTGGCCGGGCTGGGGCCTGCGCGGCGTTCTTCGTATCCTGTTCCCTCGTCGTATGACTTTTCTTGAGTCCTGCCCTTTCGGCCCGGGTGGCCCCTCTCGTTCTATTCGTCCTGTTTGTCGTCGTGGTGCGGGAGGTCTTCAGAGTCCGAGACTGACTGCAGCCAGGCCGGGGAAGACGGCGAAGATGACCGTTAGCGGAAGGACTCCGAAAACGAGCGGGACCATCATGCCGATTTCCTTCTTGCCCGCAGACTCCATGAGCTCCCTCTTGGCCGTGTCCCGGACATCCTGCGCTTGCGCCCGGAGAACGTCGGCGAGGGGCGTTCCGCGCTCCACGGCCACGATCATTCCGTCAACGAAACGGACCAGCGGCCCCTGATCGGTCCTGGCCGAGAACTCGTGGAGGGCTTCAACGAGAGGTTTGCCGGACCGCGTTTCGGCGAGGACACGGGCAAATTCCTGCGACAGTTCACCCCGTGCGCTGCGGCAGACCCTGTCCAGCGCACCAGTGGCGCTTTCGCCGGCGCTGACGGCCAGGGCCATGAGTTCGGCGATACTGGGAAACTCCGCCATCATCCGAGTCTCCCGTTTCTTGATGTGCGCGCCCAACAGGTAGTCCCGAAGCAGGAACCCGCCGACGGCGCTTCCCACGACGGCCACGACGGCGACGAACGGGCTGAAGCGGCCGATCGAGCCGGCGAGCGCCACGACGCCGACGGCGAGGACAAAGCCGCCAGCCGCCCAGAGGAGCTGCTCAGCCCGGAAGTCCACTGCTGTCTTGGCGCTGCCGGCGCGCGCCAGCCTGCGGTTCAACGCCGTGGCGCCAAGGTTGATGCGGCCCAGGGACCTGACACCATCGCGGATCGCAGGCCGGAGGATTCGTTCCAGCGGCCCAAACGGCGTGAGATTCCTTGGGGCTGCGCGCAGGAGCCGGGATTCCAGGTTGTGGGTTCGCAATTGCGGGCCGATACGTTCGATAAACGTCGTTGGGCGCATGAAGGGAAGCCGGACGAGGAACAGCCAGAGACCGGCCCCGAGCACGGCCCCGCATACCGTGGCGCCCGCCATCAGCCCCGTCATCGCAGGACCCGCTGCTCTTCCGGCAGCGCACCGATTCGCAGCATGATGGCGTAGGACACCAGGGAGACGGCGAGGCCGCCCAGAAGAACCGCAGCACCGACAGCGGTGTTGTAGGCCATCACGGCCTCAGGACGGCTGGCCAGCAACACCAGGACAATCCAGGGCGCAGCGACGGCCAGGCGGGCGGCGTTGACGGTCCAGGATTGCCTCGCCTCCAGCTCACTCCTGGTCCGGGCACTCTCCCGCAGGAACTCGGCGAGGGTGCCCAGCAGCCGCCCGAGGTCCGAGCCGCCCACCTCCCGGGTGAGCCGGAGGGCCTCGACGATCCGATCCGCCACGGGATCGGCCAGTCGGTCCTTGAGCCGGGTGAGCGAGGGATCGAACTGGCCTCCCGAACGGTAGTCGGAGCCGAAGTCCACAAACACGTGTCGAAGCTCCACGGGGCCCTTGTCGCCTAGTTGGATCAGGGCCTCGGGCAGTGAGAGGCCCGCCCTGATGGCTGAACGCAGATGATCAACGACGTCAGGCCAGAGCTGGCGCAGGACAGCCGTGCGCTTTCTCGCACGCCACCGGACCATTGCCATCGGCAGCCAGCCGCCAAACAGGCCAAAGCATCCCGAGATCGGCCATGACCCTGTAACTGCGAAGAACGCGAGAGTTGTGAATGCCCCGACTCCAAGGCACGAGGCGAGCAGCCCTGCCGCGCTGACCTTTTCGATGCCCGCAGACCGCAAGAGGTCCTCAAGCCGACTGGTCCGGGACTTGCGCCGAGCGCGCTCAGGCTTCTCCCAGGCGGACCACCAAATCAGCAGGAGACCGGCGCCGCCCAGCATCCCCAGGAGCGGCGCCATCAGCGCTGCTCCAGCAGCGCAGCGACGTCGTACCCGGAGCGGGCAAACTTTTCCGCGGCCGGCATGGAGTTGGCCTTGGGCAGTAGCTGCCCGTCCGAGATCGTGAACACCATGGAAGACTCGATGATCCCGTTTTCCACCCGGCGGCCGAGTGACAGGATCTCCGTGACCTGCCGGCGCCCGCTGGCGTGTCTGCTGCAATGGACCACGAGATCGATGCAGGACGCGACAGTGGGAACTACGAACGCGCTGGAGATGTTGTCGCCGGCGAGCAATGGCAGCGTACAGATTTTTGTCACCGCATCATGTGCGGAGTTCGCGTGCACGGTGCACATCCCGGGAAGGCCGGAATTCAAAGCAATGAGCATATCCAGGCTCTCGGCCTCCCGGACCTCCCCGACCACCAGCCGGTCCGGCCGCATACGCAAGGCCTCCTTCACGAGCCGCCGCAACGGAATCTCCCCCTGCCCCTCCAGGTTGGGCTGCCGGCACTGAAGACCCACGACGTCGCGGAGCGGCAACTGCAGCTCGAAGATTTCCTCCACCGTGATGACCCGCTCGCGCGTGCCGATGCTCGCGGCGAGGCAATTGAGCATGGTGGTCTTGCCGGCCTGGGTGGCGCCCGAGACGAGGATGTTGAGGCCACTGGCGACGGCCGCACCGAGAAACCTGGCCGCCTGCGGGGTCAGCGTTCCCAGCTCCACCAGGTGCTCCAGCCGGCTGGCTTTGACCACGAACTTGCGGATGTTGATGGCCCAGTGACGCCGGGTAACATCCGGGATCACCACGTGCAGACGGGATCCGTCAGGGATGGCCGCATCCACGAACGGTGAGGACATGTCCAAACGCCGGCCGGAGCTCTTCAGCATCCGTTCCACAAGGTCCCGGACCTGCTGGTCCGTCAGCGACACGGAGGTCAGTTCCGATTCGCCGTTGCGCGCCACATAGATTTCGTTCGGCGCATTGAGCCAGATTTCCTCGATGCCGGGATCGTCCAGAAGTGGCTGGAGCGGACCAAAGCCCGCCACGGCGTCGAAGACGAATCTCCGGGCCGACTCCAACGGACCCAAGGGAGGCAGTGGCGCCAGGAGGGCCCGTTCGTCGTAGTCGCTGACCGCCGCTTCGACCAGGCGCCGGACTTCCCCGGACTGCCGCAGGGGGTCCAGGCCGCGCCGGCGGATCAGTTCGCGGACCTCGTCCTCGACAATGCGTACAGCCTCCATGTGGCCCCCCATATGACTGCCGCCCCTGTGACGAGGCGATGAAATTGGCTTAAACCTAGGCGGCGCTGACCGGCCGGACAAGGGGTGCGGCGGCCCTCTGTGGATAACAGTCGCCGCCGCAATTCAACACCAGCCACACCGGTCACAGCAGGCTCACGGGTCTCACGCCTCCGCCGGGCCGAACCCACCGGTTGCTCAGACTGCGCTTTTGAACCCTGAGCCTCGTGGCCATACGATCGACGGGGGGACAGACTGGCCCCGGCGTCCCAACGCGGTGTTCTGCATGAATCTTCATGGGCAGCATTCCGCCTTGGCGCTCCAACGGCGCAGGACGCGTCTCTCATACCGAAATGGTGCACTGAACCCATGAGCCTTCCCTTGCGCAGAGCGCTGCGGCCCCGCAGGACTGAGCCCATGCAAAGTGAGCCCACGGAAAAGAGGCCCACGCAGACGAAGATCCCCGCACCGGTCCTGCGCTTCGGCGCCATCTTCCTGCTCCTGTCCCTCTTCAGCACCCTGTGGAGCCTCGCTTCGCCCCTGATGTCCTACCCCGACGAACCGGCCCACACCGTCAAGGCCGCCGCAGTGGCACGGGGGCAGTTCCTGGGAACGTCGGGCCAGAACCAGGGCGAACAACTGCTTGTCGTGGTGCCCAAGTACATCGCCGACACCGGATCGCTGACCTGTTTCGCGTTCAAGGTAAACGTCACCGCCGATTGTTCACCCGGGCTAGACGCCGCCGAGCGGCAGCCGACGCCCGGCGGGACATCAGCCGGCAACTACAACCCGCTCTACTACCTCGTGGCGGGCCTGCCCTCCAGGATCCTGAGCGGCGAACCGGCCATCTATGCCATGCGGATCCTCAGCGGCCTGTTGTGCTCGCTGTTCCTGGCCGCCACGCTCTTCGCGACAACGCAGTTCGCCAACCGCCGCTGGCCCGTGGTGGCGGCCGGGATCGCCATTACCCCGATGGTTCTCTACCTCAGCGGGGCGATCAACCCGAATGCGCTGGAGATCGTCACCACGTCCGCGGTGTTCGTCAACCTTTGCCTGGTCCTTGAAAATGCGCGGGACCTGTCCAGGTTCCGGTTCAACATCATTGTTGTTGGGGTCTCCGCCGCCGTCCTGGCCAACACGCGCGCCCTGTCACTGCTGTGGCTTGCTCTGGCGGTCATTGCCGCCCTGCTCATGGTCCCGCTCCGGGACCTGCTTCTGTTGCTCAAGGACAAGCTGGTCCTCGCCATGACGGGCCTGATAGCGCTCGCAACAGCCTGCGGGCTCCTCTGGCTCAAGACTTCCAACACTCTCGCCAGCTTGCTCGGAACACCGAGCACCACCACTCCCGAGCAGGCATTCGGAACCATGCTGGACCGGACCTTCGAGATCGCGGCCTCCTACGTGGCCCAGCTCGGATGGCTGGACACCAACGGCCCCACCGGCGTCTTCTATTGGTGGGCCTGCCTCACCGGAGCACTTATGGTCGCAGCGGTGTCCATCAAACAATGGCGACCCCGGCTGGGATTCATCGTGCTGTTCGCCGCAACCATCGCCATCCCGCCAATTCTCCAGGCGCAGGTGGTCTCGGAGCTGGGCTACATCTGGCAGGGCAGGTATCTTCTGCCCGTGGTAGTCCCGATGCTGCTGGCCGCGGGACTCGCCCTCCGCTTCCACCCGTTTCCGGATTCGCTCTTCGCCACGAGAATCGCGAAATGGGCGATCGGGATCACCGCGGCCGCGCACACCGCAGTTTTCGCCAACGCCCTGCGCAGGTACGGTGTCGGAATCTTCACTGAGGCCAACTGGGGCGACATGTTCGGCGCGGCCAAGTGGGAGCCCCCGCTGGGCTGGCTCCCGCTGACCCTGGCCTATTTGGCAGTGACCTCGCTGGCGGGAGTCCTGCTCTACCGTCAGCTGTCCCCCAGGCAGGCCCGGCTCGAGGAACCGTTGAAGTCCGAGCCAAGCCTGCGCTAGTTGCGGTGGTGGGTACCGCCGGCAGGAGTGGCGGAGGCATCCAGGTCGACGGTGTCGCCCTCGTGCGCCGGCGCGGCCTTGAAGATCCAGTGCTTGTAGAGCAGGAAGTTCCACACTGTCGTGACGACGGTGGAAATCACCTTGCCGAGCGCATAGGACTGGCCGGCATCTGCGATAACGTTGACGATCACGTCTGTAGCCACGACGTTGAACACCACGAGGGCACCGTATTTAAGGAAGCTGACGTGTGCCCGGGCGCCGGACTGGAAGGTGAAATTCTTCTGGACAAAGAAGTTGAAAACCAGGCTGGTGAGGAAGGCGATCGGGGTGGCGATCCACAGATCGACGCCGCCCACCTCATGGAGGAGAGCCAGGAGTCCGAGGTCGATGGCGAAGGAAAGCCCTCCCACCACGAGGAACTTAACCAAGTAGCCGTCGCGCACAATGGTCTTCATGCGGTGAGCCAGGCTCACAGTCCTATCCCCATGATCCGAACAAACCGCCTGTAATCGTTGATATGTCCGGGCATCGTGTTTAGCAAGGACATCCGGCAAGTCTAGACCAGCACCGCCCACCCTGTGGACTGCCCGGCCCTGTGGACTGCCCGGCGGCCTGATCTGAAAACCCCTCGACACGGCGGGACCGGTTAGGGTAATAGGGAACGGTTTTCGGAGGCATTCCGGAACAGGAAGGGATTTTCTTTTGCGCAATCGGTCCACGGGCGGAGCTCTCGCCTGCATTCTGCTGTTAGGAATCGGAGTTACCGGTTGCTCCAGCGGCGCGCCCGTCAGCGAGGTCCGGGGATCACTCACGGCGATCGGCACACCCGTGCAGAAGGACCCGATCGGTGCCTGGAGCAACGCCTGGAGCAAAGATCTCACCGCCACATCGCTGAACTACTCCCCGGACGGATCCAACGTCGGACTGACGGCCCTGGCCACGCGCCAGGCCTACTTCGCAGCCCTCGACGGCCCCCTCAGCCCGGAACAGCAGAACCAGACCAAGGACGTGTGCGGACCGGCCGGGGCTTTTTCCGTTCCCGTTTCCGTGACCTCCATCGGAGTGGCCCTCAACAACCCGAGCCTTCGCAACGTAAAGCTCAGCCGCGAAGTCCTCGCCGGCATCTTCTCCGGCTCCATCACGCGCTGGGACGCGCCTGAAATCGCGGACATCAACCCCGGGACCGCCCTGCCCTCCGACGACATCGCCCCCATCATGGCCACGGAGCCCAGCGTGGAAACCGAGGCGGCCACAAAGTACCTCAGCGCCGACGCCGCGTGGACCTCGGGAGTGTCCGCCACGTGGCCGAAGACCGAGAACGATAACGCCGTCACGGTCAAGAAACACTCCGACCTTGCCGACAAGGTCGACAAGACCCCGGGCGGCATCGCCTTCATGGACCTCGGCTCGATCGGCAGCCGCTTTGAAACCGCGCTGCTCTCCTTCGGCGGCGGTTACGTGCGCATGTCCAAGGACTCGGCCGCTACAGCCGCCCAAGAGGGCAGCACCCGGACCCTGCCCACCGGGGTGGAATTCGCGCTGCCCGAGACAAGCGAGCAAGGCTACGCCCTCGGCGTCGTCGGCTACCAGGCGTTCTGCAGCGAGTATTCGAACCACCAACTCAGCACCCTCGTGAAGTCCTGGGGGGAATTCGTCCTCAGTCCCGACGGCCAGGTCACGTCAGCGTACTTCGCCAATGTCGCCTCACCCAGCGAAGCTGCCATGCGGGAGTCCAAGAAACTGATTGACACGATCGGGGACGCACAGTGATCCACGCAACCGAGGCGGAACAGCCCTCCCCTGCAGGCTCCGCGCCGGGCACCGGAAAGGCGCGGCGGTTCGCACTGTCACCGGCCACCCGCAGCGGCATGGGCATCTTCCTTCCCGTCTTCGGCCTCCTCTCGATCCTTATCACCCTGTGGATCCTGGCCACACCGCTCATGGCCTATCCGGACGAACCCTCGCACACCATCAAGGCGGCCGCTGTCGCCCGGGGGCAGTTCTTCCCGGGCCCCGGCGAATCCTACGGCCACGGAGTCCACGTGCAGGTTCCGTCCTACATCGCCAACGTGCAGTCACAGATGTGCTTCCCCTTCCAGGTGACGAAACCGGCAGGCTGCGCCCCGGCGATCCCCCTCGATGACAACGACCTCACCATCGGTGTGACATCGGCCGGGCTCTACAACCCCTTCTACTACTGGCTCGTCGGGCTGCCCAGCCTCTTCATGTCCGGTGCGCCGGCGATATTCGCCATGCGGATCGTCAGCGGCCTGCTGTCCGCCGCCTTCTACGCCGCCGGCTTTACCGCCTTATCCCGCCTGCGGCACCCCAAGTGGCCGCTCGTCGCGGCGACGATTGGGACGACGCCGATGGTCCTGTTCCTAGCCAGCGGCATCAACCCCAACTCGCTGGAAATCGCTGCGTCCATGGCCGCCTTCTGCGGGCTGGTGTCCGTGCTGGAGAATTCGCGGCACCTTGACCGGGCACGCCCGGCCATCCTGACCGTCGGCATCGCGGCCGCGGCACTCGCCAACACCCGGAACGTGTCCCTCCTGTGGCTGCTCTGCGGCGCAATCGTTGCCTGCCTCTTCTTCCGGCGCGCGGACATCGCCGCCATCTTCAGGAACCGGGTGGTGCTGGCGGTGACCGCGCTGACCACCGTGGGAATCGTCCTGGGCGTGGCGTGGAACTTCCTCATGTTCAGGGCGCCGGCCTCCGCCGGTGAAGCCCCGGCCGGGATTTCGAACGTCCAAGGCGAGGTGCGCCCCTACAACGCGTTCCTGACCATGATGGACAAGTCCTTTGACTTTGCCGGCCAGTACATCGGCGTCGCGGGGTGGCTGGATGCCCCCGTTCCGCAGGCCGTCCACATGTTCTGGAACATGTTGCTGTTCGGCCTCATCCTCACGGTGTTGCTGGTCCGGCCCTACCGGCTGCAGGCCGCGTTCTGGGTCGCGGTCGCGTTGCTGGCGGTGGTCCCAGCCGTGGTGCAGGCCGCCCTCATCAACACCGCCGGCTTCATCTGGCAGGGCCGGTACAGCCTGCCGCTGTTCACCATCGCGATCATCTCGGCGGGGCTTGCCATGCGGTTCCGGCCGTTCGGACGGAGCCCGCAGAGCCGAACGATCGCCCGGATCCTGCTGCTGGCCGGCTGCATCGCGCAGACCTACGCGTTCGTGAACGTGCTCCGGCGCTACGTCGTCGGACTCCAGGAAACGGCCAACTGGCAGACGATGTTCACCGTGCCTGGCTGGCAGCCGCCGCTGACCTGGGAGGTCCTCACCCTGGCCTTCGCTGCCGCGGTGCTGCTGTGTGCGTCCAAACTCTTCGGCTACCTTTTCCCGGGCCATGCCCTGCTCCCGAAGGGGCCATGGCTCAGGAGGAAGCGCTCCGGCAAGCGTCCCGCTGCCGCCACGGCGGCCAACTGAACCGCACTCCCCCGGCCTGCACAAAACAACACCAGGCCAGCACCAAAAAAGACCCATCCACGCGAAGCGCGTGAACGGGTCTTTTTTGCCAATCCTCAGTGCTGGGAAACCGATGCCCCCATGTACTGCTTGAGCCGTTCGGAGGACAGCGGCGGGACAAACCCGGTGGCCTTGATCTTCGCCAGCTCGAGGGCGCTGTTCAACGGGCGCGGCGAGACGGCCTTGCCCTTGAAGTACTCCTCCGTGCTCACGCCGGTCACGGCCTCCCGCGGCTTGCCGGCGAGCTCGTAGACGTCCCCGGCGATGTCCGCCCAGGACTGCGGCTCGCCGTCGCTGCTGAGGTTGTAGACACCGTAAGCGGCGCCCGATTCCAGCAGGTGCCGGATGCCGGCGGCAATGTCTTCCGTGAAGCTCAGCCGCCCGATCTGGTCGTCGACAACCGACGGTTCAATGCCGCGCCCCGCGAGCGAGGCCATGGTCCGGACGAAGTTGTTGCCCTCGCCGATCACCCAGCTGGTGCGCACGATGTAGTGCCGGGGCACCACGCTGACGACGGCGTCGCCCGCGGCTTTGGTCTGGCCGTAGACGCCCAGGGGCGCCACCGGCTCCGATTCATCGTGCGTGGCGCGGGCGCCGTCGAACACATAGTCCGAGGACACGTGCACCAGTGTGAGGTCGTGCTCGACGGCGGTGCGGGCCAGCCGGGCCACGGCGGTGACGTTGACCGCCCAGGCGGCGGCACGGCCCTCGGCCGACTCGGCAGCATCCACCGCAGTGTAGGCCGCGGCGTTGATGATGGCCGAGTAGTTCTTCCAGTTGCGTCCGGCGAAGGCGTCCTCGCTGCCGAGGTCCAACTCGTCCCGGCCGGCAAACTCAACGGACGTGTCGCCGTCGTACTGTTGGCGCAGGGCCTTGCCGAGCTGGCCGTTGGCGCCCACCACGAGGACCTTTTTCGGCGGCATCGGGGTGACGTCAGCCAGGCGCGGGTGCGCCTTGTCCTTGTCCGAGAGCTCCGCCTGGCCCAGCGGCACCGGCCAGCTGATGGCCGCCGTCTCGTCGGCGAGGTTCAGGAACGTGTACTGGCCCTGCGCGTCGGCGGACCAGTGGTCGTTGACGAGGTAGGTGTAGGCGGTGTTGTCCTCCAGCGTCTGGAAGGCGTTCCCCACCCCGCGGGGAATGAAGATGGCCTGGCTGGGATCCATCTCGGCGGTGAACACGGCGCCGAACGTCGGGCCTTCGCGCAGGTCCACCCAGGCGCCGAAAATCCTGCCGGTGGCCACGGAGATGAACTTGTCCCACGGCTCGGCATGGATGCCGCGCGTGGTGCCGGCCGATTCGTTGAACGAGATGTTGTTCTGCACCGGATGGAAGTCGGGCAGGCCGAGCGCCACCATCTTTTCCCGCTGCCAGTTCTCCTTGAACCAGCCCCGGTTGTCGCCGTGGACCGGAAGGTCGTAGAGGACGACGCCGGGAATCGGGGTTTCGTGCGCTGTGAGCTTCTTCGAGAACTCGATCGTCATTATCTACTGGCCCTGTTCCTTGTACTTGGCTTCCGTCGCGGCCTTCTGCGGACGCCACCAGTCCTCGTTGTTCCGGTACCAGGCGATGGTGTCTTCAATGCCGGCCTCGAAGTTGGAGAACTGCGGCTCCCAGCCGAGTTCGTCGCGAAGCTTGGCGGAGTCGATCGCGTACCGCATGTCGTGCCCGGGCCGGTCCACCACGTGGTCGTAGGCGTCCGGCGCCTGGCCCATGTGCTTGAGGATCAGTTCGACGACGTCCTTGTTGTTCTTCTCGCCGTCGGCGCCGATCAGGTAGGTCTCCCCGATCCGGCCCTTGGCGATGATCGCCAGGACGGCGGACGAGTGGTCATTGGCGTGGATCCAGTCCCGGACGTTCTCGCCCTTGCCATACAGCTTGGGGCGGATGCCGTCGATCACGTTGGTGATCTGGCGCGGGATGAACTTCTCCACGTGCTGGTACGGGCCGTAGTTGTTCGAGCAGTTGCTGATGGTCGCCTGCAGGCCAAAGGACCGCACCCAGGCGCGGACCAGGAGGTCCGAGCCCGCCTTGGTGGAGGAATACGGGCTGGAGGGGTTGTACGGTGTGCTCTCGGTGAACCGTTCCGGGTCATCGAGCTCGAGGTCGCCGTAAACCTCGTCGGTGGAGATGTGGTGGAACCGCTTGTTGTGCTTCCGCGCGGCCTCGATCAGGGTGTACGTCCCGATGATGTTCGTGTCCAGGAACGGTCGCGGATCGTGCAGCGAGTTGTCGTTGTGGGATTCCGCCGCGTAGTGGACCACCACATCCGTTGCGGCAACCAGGCTCTCAACCACAGCGGCGTCGCAGATGTCGCCCTGCACCAGCGTAAAGCGGTCTGCAGGCAGGTCCGCCAGCGACTCTATATTGCCCGCGTAGGTGAGCTTGTCGAGGACAGTGACGTGGTGGTCTGTGTTCTCCAGTACGTAGTGGACAAAATTGGAACCGATGAATCCGGCACCGCCGGTGACGAGGAGTTTCTGCATTAGGCCAGCTTACCGGCTGCCTAATTTCTCCCTCGCCGGGGGCGGCACACCAGCCGCAACACTGGCCACAGTAGTAACAGTGATGGCAATTGGGTACTCTTTACGCACATACGGGGGTGATCCTGGCCTCTGTCCAGATCCTCCGGAGTAATGGTGAAGACTATCAAAATCCACAAACTACGGACCGCCGCTGCACTCTGCCTTCCTCTCGCGCTGGCGCTGACCTGGGCCAGTCCTGCCGCTGCGGCACCGGCGCCCAGCCCCTCTCCCGCTGTCACCACCAAGGCCCCTGCGCCCACCGCATCGGCGGCTGCGGCGACACCCAAACCGACGGCGACGGCGGCTACCAGCGCCGCCCCGATAAAGGCAACCGCGCCGGCCAGCACCCCGGCGACCACGGCGGCGCCGGCAACGGCGACCCCGTCAGCCCGTGTGCAGGCCGCCATCGCGCCGGAGTCCGCGCCGGAACAGGGCCAGGCGAGAATGGGCCGGGCCGGCCTCAATCCGGCCTCGACCTCCGCCGCCATGGCCACGACGCAGCAGGTCCCGGTGGCCCAGGCCACCGAGCCCTGGGTGGCAGAGCAGCCCTTCGCCACGCGCGGGCAGCCTCTGGGCCTGGACGTCAGCGGCTGGCAAGGCACCGTCAACTGGTCTTCCGTGCGCGCCAACGGCGCCCGCTTCGCGTACGTCAAGGCCACGGAGGGCACCACCTTCCGGAACAGCGAATTCGGGGCGCAGTACACCGGTGCGCGTTCCGTCGGCCTGCTCCGCGGCGCCTACCATTTTGGCCGCCCCGATGTCTCCGACGGCGCCGCCCAGGCCCGGTTCTTCGTCAACAACGGCGGCGGCTGGTCCCCGGACGGCGTCACGATGCCCCCGGTCCTCGACATCGAGGACAACCCCTACGCCGGCCTCAACCGCTGCTACGGTGCCACGCCCGGGCAGCTGGCCACCTGGGTCAGGGACTTCACCCGGACCGTGTACCGGATGACCAACAAACAGGCCATGATCTACACCAGCTACTACTTCTGGCGCGACTGCCTGGGCAACACCAGCGAATTCAGCAAGGTCAACCCGCTGTGGCTGGCCTCCTACTACACCAACGGACCGTCCGTGCCCGGCGGTTGGCCCACCTACACGGTCTGGCAGTACGCCAACGCCTTTGCGGACGCGTCCCAGACCGTCAGGGCCACGTTCCCCGGCGACCAGAACGTCTTCAACGGCTCGATGGACCAGCTGCGGAAACTCGCTTCCACGCCTGACACCTACCCAATCGGCCTCATTCCCGGCGCCACCCTGCTCAGCGGCAAATGGGCAGGCGACGGCAAGTCCTACACCGGCTGGTTCAAGGACGGATACTGGTGCCTGCAGATGCCCTCGGCCCCGCGGCGCTGCTTCGGTTACGGAAGCCCGGGCGACAAACCCGTCGTCGGAGACTGGAACGGTAACGGCCGGGCCGGGATCGGCATCTTCCGGAACGGCATGTGGTGGCTCGTGGACGACATCAACACCAGGGCCATCACGAAGGTCGTCGGCTTCGGCGTCGGATCCGACACCCCAATCGTTGGCGATTGGAACGGCTCCGGCCGCGACGGGATCGGCATCTGGCGCAATTCCAGCTTCCAGGTCAGCTACAACGTCAGCAATCCGGTGGTCAATGAGTACAGCGGCTTCGGGATTCCCTCCGATACGCCGATCGTCGGCGACTGGGACGGCGACGGAAGGACCAGCATCGGCGTGTGGCGCAAGGGCGAGTGGTGGCTCAGCAACCGCATCAAGTCCCCGGTTGTGTCCAACTTCATCGCCTTCGGGATCGGCACCGACCGACCCATCACCGGCGACTGGAACGGGGACCGGCTGACCACCGTCGGCATTGTGCGCGGCAACAACTGGCAGCTGACCAACAGCCTCGCCAAACGGACGGTGGACATCTCCTACTTCTAGGAACAGCGGATGGGCGTTTCCCGCTCAGGACGCCGCGCGGAGCCTCCGGCGGGCCTCGATCATGAGGCGCAGTAGGACCACCCGGGCGGCCAGGATTACGCGGAGCGAACGCCAGCCGCGCGGGGTGGCATTGCTCTCGTGCAGCCTTCGCAGCAGGGTCGAGGCGTCCAGGTGGCGGATCGAGCCGGCCGTGTTGCCCAGGATCGCCAGCCAGAGGTCGTGGGACTCGCGCAGGTACGCGGGCACCGGGACGAAGCTGCCGAGGACTTCACGGCGGAAGGCCATCCCGCAGCCGTAGTACGCGCGGTAGCCCACCAGGATGCCCCAGAGATTGGCCCGGTGGCGGCCGCTGTCGGCCGCGCGGAGCCGGGGAATCCGGGGACGGTCACCGCCGCCGAGCACATCGAAGTTGCTGGCCACGACGGCGTGCGTCGCCAGTTCGTCCAGCATGGCGTCCAGCCGTCCCTCGATCCAGACATCATCCTGGTCCGCCAGGAAGATCGCGGCGCCGCGGCTGGCCCGCACGGCCTGCTCAAAGGAGCGGACGTACCCCTGGTTGGCGGCGGCCTCGATCAGGCGGATCCGGGGGTCGCCGTGCTCCCTGATCCGCGCCACCGTGTCATCTTTTGAAGCATCGTCCACGATCACGATCTCGTCGTCCGGGCCCAGCTGGGCCAGGATCGAGGCGAGCTGCTCCGCCACGAACTCCGCGCCGTTGTACGTTGCCATGCAGATGCTGGCCCGGAGCGGAACGTCGGGCAACCGGTTCTGATCGTTCATCTGCACCATCCTAGGGGACCGCGGGCAGCGCCTTGGCATCCCGTAGGATCGAGGGACGATGTCTAAGAAACAAGGATTCCGGCTCGAATGAGAACCGTACTGCTGCGCCTTTCAGGGTTCACCATTTTGCCCCTGCTGTCCTTGATCACTCCGCTCCTCCTCATCCCCGTCATCTCGGGCTTCGTCGGCGGCGAAGGAATCTCCAGCGTCATCTCCGGGCAGGCGATCGGCACCTTTGCCGCCACCGTGYTGATGTGGGGCTGGAACGTGGACGGGCCGGTCGCCGTCGCCCGGGCAGCCAGCAGTTCGGACCGGGCCGGCGTCTACCTGCGCAGCATCCGGACCAGGCTCATCCTGCTGGTCCTGACCCTGCCCGCCGCCGCAGCTGTCGCCGCGATCGTGGCCGTTCCCGCGTTCCGGTGGGAAGCCGTGGCCATGACCTGCGCGGTCGCCATCGCCGGGATGTCGCCGTCGTGGTTCTGCATCGGCCTGGGCCAGCCCCGGCTGCTGGCCGTCTACGACACCGTCCCCCGCTTTGTCGCCACCGCGCTGGCGGTCCCCGTACTGCTGATCAGCCACCAAATGTGGTACTACACGGGCCTGCTGGCAGCAACGACCCTGGCCTCCCTCATCGTGTTTCACCGGACCTACTCCCCCGGAGGAAACTGGTGGCCCCGCGATCTCCGCGGCGCCGTCCGCGAACTGGGGGCCCAGGGCCGGACGGCGGGCATCAGCCTTGCCGGCAATGCCTATGCCTCCACGCCCGCCCCGATTGCGACCGCCACCACCGCGCCGGCGGCATCGGGCAGCCTGGCGACGGCGGACACGCTGTACCGCTTCGGCCTGTTCACCGTGGTGGCCCTCGGCAACGCCTTCCAGGGCTGGACCCTGGAACACGGAGCGTCCGGCCGCAAGAAGCGCCACCTGGCGGCCATTTGGTCCCATATCGGGCTCGGCGTGATAGGCGCGGCCGTCCTGACGGTCGCCGGACCGTTTGTCAGCAGCCTCCTTTTTGCCGGGCAGGCCCAGGCCACCACCCAGTTGTGCCTTTACTACGGGCTCGCCTTCCTCTTCCTGAGCGCCAGCACCCCGTTCATCCGCAATCTGCTCATCCCGGCCGGCCAACAGGGCCTTGTGCTTCGCTGGACGCTGATTTCGGCCGTGTTCGGGGTCGCGGCCATGATCTATGCCGGGTCCATGGGGAATGCCCCGGGCATCGCCCTGGGCATGGCCCTCAGCGAAGCCATCCTGTTCGTGACCTTGCTGATCCCGGGGTCGAAACTGCTCGCCACAGAAAGCAAGGAAACCGTTGACGCCGAATGATCCATCCCCGACCGTCGCCGCCGTCGTCGCCGCCTACCGCCCGGACCCATCCCTGACCGACACGGTGCGGGCCCTCCAGCAGCAGGTGGGCCACGTCGTCGTCGTGGACGACGGATCGCCCGCCGGGTCCGAAGCCGTACTGGCGGCCCTCGCCGAGGCCGGCGCCCTGGTGGTCCGTCAGCAGCAGAATTCCGGGATCGCGGCCGCGCTGAATGCCGGCGTGGCGGCGGCGCGGGCACACTGGAACCCGGACTTCTTCCTGACACTGGACCAGGACTCCCGTCCCACCGGCGAGTACGTCCGGCGGGGCCTGGCCACCTACGCGCAAGCCAGTGCCGCCGGTGTCGGCGTCGGATTCGTGACGGCCGCCTCATACAGCGGACACCCGATCCCCGTGCTGCACGCCGACGGCCCATTCGTTCACGCCTTCGATCCGATGCAGTCCGGTTTCCTCATCCCGCGCTCCACGGTCGCCAGGATGGGCCCCTTCGAGGAGGCCCTGTTCATCGACGGCGTCGACTCCGAATTCACCATGCGCACGCGTGCGGCCGGGCTCGCCGTACTGGTGGGCGAAGGCTGTGACATCGCCCACGACCTGGGGCAGCGCGAACCCGGCCGGCTCTTCGGCCGGCCGTTGAAGGTGCTGGGCCGGGAAATTTCCTACAATTACCATTCCCCGAGCCGGGTCTACTACATCTGCCGGAACGGGACGCTGCTGACCCTTCGCTACCTGCGTAAATATCCGGGCTGGGTGCTGCGCCGCCTCGTTGAAGAGACGAAGGCCCACGTCCTTCGCTTTACCTTCAGTCCCGGCCGCGGCAAGCTCCTGCGCGCCGCCGCCGCGGGGTTCGCGGACGCTTTCCGGGGCTCCACGGGGCGCATTCCGGCGGAGCTCGAGCGGCGCCTGCGCTGACGCCGGGGGCGCCCGACGCCGCCCGGGCGGCCCGCGCCAGCGAGGACCCTGCACTGAATTGATATAGTTTGGACGATATGAAAGCCCAACCCTCCCCGCGCGTCCTGGTGATCATGCCTGCCTGGAACGAAGGCGCCGTAGTTGGCAGCACCGTGCGTGAAGTCCTCCGCACCAATGCCCGCTACGACGTGCTGGTCGTCAACGACGGCTCCACGGACTCGACGGCGGACGAGGCAGCAGCGGCCGGCGCGACCGTCCTGAACCTGCCCTTCAACCTCGGCGTCGGCGGCGCCATGCGGGCCGGCTTCAAGTACGCCCAACGTCTCGGCTACGTCCAGGTAATCCAGGTGGACTCCGACGGCCAGCACGATCCCCGGAACATCGACGAAGTCCTCGCGGGCCTTCAGCACGCGGATATCTCGATCGGCGCCCGCTTCGCCGACCGCGGCGAATACAGGGTCACCGGCCCCCGCAAGTGGGCCATGCAACTGTTGGCCAAAGTCATTTCGGGCCTGGCCAAGACACGCCTGACGGACGTCACCAGCGGCTTCCGGGCCGCCAACGAGCGCGCCGTCGCCCAGTACCTCGACCACTACCCCGCCGAATACCTGGGCGACACGATCGACTCCCTCGTCGTGGCCATCCGCTCAGGCTGCACGGTCACCCAGGTACCCGTGGAGATGCGGGCACGCCAGGGCGGGAAGCCCAGCCACAACCCCGTCAAGGCCGCCATCTACCTCGGAAGGTCCGTGTTCGCCCTGCTCTTCGCCCTCACCCGGAAACCCACACGACTGGCCACCGTGGCCGCTGAACCGGCAGGAGCCTAGGGATGGGAAATATCGCCGCCTTCCTGCTGGCGCTCGCCATCGTTGCCCTGGTCATCGAAATGCTCCGGCGCAAAAAGCTCCGGGAGAAGTACGCCGTCCTCTGGCTGATCGTCGGCGTCGCCACCCTGGTACTCGCGGCCTTCCCCCGGCTGCTGAACATCGTCGCCGAATATGTCGGTGTCCAGATCCCGTCCAACCTGCTGTTTGCCATGAGCATCCTCATGCTGCTGGGCGTCTGCCTGCACCTGTCGTGGGAAATCTCCGTCGTGGAGGACGAAACCAGGACCCTGGCAGAGGAGGTGGCCATCCTGCGCACCCAGCTCGAGTCCCTGGAGCAGCACCGCCACCTGTCTGCGCTGGACACGGCCCGCCCCGATCCGGTCGCGACTCCCCTTCCGGCCCCCCACCCGAGTCACCTCCCTGATTCCCGCCCGAATCCCCTCCCTGATTCCCACCTGAATCCCCTTCCAGGGGCGGCCGCACCCGCCGGCATGCACACCACCGACCGCCCCGCTGACAGCTCGGATTCCTAAGATGCCCCTCGATATTTTCATTCCTTACTGGGGCGACCCCGGCTATATGAAGGAAACGGTCCGCAGTGTCCTGGCCCAGGAAAACGGCGATTGGCTCCTGACTGTGGTTGACGACGCCTACCCCGGAACGGAAATTTCCGAGTACATGGCCGGGATCCAGGACGCCCGTGTCCGCTACATCCGCAAGGACGTCAACGCGGGCATCACGGAGAACTACCGCACGTGTGTGGGGATGGCCAGCCAGGAAGTCATGGTCATACTGGGCTGCGACGACGTCCTGCTGCCGAACTACGTTGACGTGATTCTTGCCGCTCACCGGCGCTTCCCCGACGCAGCGATCATCCAGCCGGGGGTGCAGGTCATCGACGAACGAAGCCAGGTGGTGGCCACGCTCGCGGACTCCGTCAAGCAGAAGATCGTCCGGCCGCGCGGCCGCGGCAAGCAGCTCATCGCCGGCGAGGCCATCGCCAGCAATCTGATGCACGGGGACTGGCTGTACTGGCCCTCCCTGGCCTTCCGGACCGACAAGATCCGCGAAGTGGATTTCCGGGACGGGTTCCCGATCATCCAGGACCTCGCCCTCATCATGGACATGATCTACAAGGGCGACCAGC
This sequence comes from Arthrobacter sp. P1_B3, assembly GCF_056406615.1. Taxonomy (NCBI): domain Bacteria; kingdom Bacillati; phylum Actinomycetota; class Actinomycetes; order Micrococcales; family Micrococcaceae; genus Arthrobacter; species Arthrobacter sp. P1_B3. The sequence goes on from NZ_JBFTZV010000004.1 coordinate 83,426, forward strand.
TGCTKATCGAGCCCACGGTGTGCTTCCAGTACCGCCGGCACTCCAACAGCGCCTCCTCAACCAAGCTCGTTGACGGTTCACGGTTCGCCGGTGAACGCGAATACTTCGCCCTGTCCGCGGCGCAGGCCGACGCGCTCGGCTGGCGCCGGGCAAAGCGCGCCGCAAATCTGAGGCTTACGTCCCGGGCGCACGCGCTCTCCCTGCTTCCGCAGGCCGTCCTGGACCGCAACTCCACAGCCGTCAGCGCACTCGTGCGCCATTCCTTCGGCAAGTAAACGCCCCGCAACGAAAGGTCCGCTGTGACTTCTTCTGAAACCTCCGCACGCCCCGGCGGAACTGTCCTTGTCACCGGCGGCGCCGGTTTCATCGGCTGCGCCATTTCCGCGTCCCTCGCTGACGCGTTCGACCGGGTCGTCGTGGTGGACAGCCTCCACCCGCAGATCCATGCCACGGGCGAGCGTCCGGCGGAGCTGGACGGGCGGGCGGAACTGATCGTCGCCGACGTCGCCGAGGCCCAGACCTGGGACACGGTCCTGGCGCAGCACTCCCCCGACGTCGTCATCCACCTGGCCGCGGAGACCGGAACGGGCCAGTCGCTTGAAGAGTCCACCCGGCACACGCACGTCAACGTGGTGGGCACGTCCCAGCTCCTGGACGGGCTCAACCGCCACGGCAAGCTCCCGCGCAGGATCGTCCTGTCCTCCAGCCGCGCCGTGTACGGTGAGGGCGCCTGGAGCGACAGCGACGGCAAGCCTTTCTACCCGGGCCAGCGCACCAGCGCCACCCTGGACCAGGCCCAGTGGGACTTCCCCGCCGCCACCCCGCTGCCGATGAAGGCCTCCGCAACGTTCCCCGCCCCCGTGAGCGTCTACGGCGCCACCAAGCTGGCCCAGGAACACGTCCTGCAGGCCTGGGCCAAGTCCTACGGCGTCGAGACCGTCATCCTGCGGCTGCAGAACGTGTACGGTCCCGGCCAGTCGCTGATCAACCCCTACACCGGCATCATGAGCCTGTTCTGCCGCATGGCGATGGGCGGAAAGTCGATTCCGCTGTACGAGGACGGCGAAGTGCGCCGCGACTTCATCCTGATCGACGACGTCGCCTCCGCGATAGTCGCCGGCGCCGTCTCCCCCACGGTCCAGGGCGAGCCCATGGACATCGGATCCGGTGAATTCCAGACCATCGGCACTGCGGCGAAACTCATCGCGGCTCACTACAACGCCCCCGAACCGCACGTCACCGGACAGTACCGGCAGGGCGACGTCCGGCACGCGTGGGCGGACATCTCGGCCGCGAAGGACGTGCTCGGGTGGACCCCGCAGTACAACCTCGCCCAGGGCATCGACCGCCTCGCCAACTGGATCGACGCCCAGCCCGACGTCCAGCCTGCCTGACCCGGACGGACCCCCAGTGCCTCAGACTGCCGCCGTCGTTTCGCTGTTTAACCCCGACGACGGCGTGCTGGCGAACGCCGCTGCCCTGCTCGCCCAGGTTGACTCCGTGGTGGTGGTCGACGACGGCAGCCCCGAGGACACCGCACGGATCCTGGCCGAACTGGAGTCCATGGGCTGCAAAGCAGTGCGGCTCACGGAGAACTCCGGAATCGCGGCCGCGCTCAACGCCGGAATCACCGCGGCCCTGGCTGCGGAGACGAAACCCGACTATGTCCTGACCATGGACCAGGATTCGCTGCTGGACGCCGGCTACGTCGACGCGCTCCTGGACGCCGCGGCGGCCGCCGCGGAAGCCGGCGTCCCCGTCGGCATGGTCGCCCCGGCCTCGGTCCGGGGCCTGCCCGTGCGCCGCGGCCCGGTCCTCAACGGCATCCAGCTCGGAGGGGAGCCCATCCAGTCAGGACTCCTGGTGCCCGTGCCGGTGCTTGAACGGCTCGGCCTCTTCCAGGGCACGCTGTTCATCGACGGCGTGGACAGCGAGTTCTTCCTCCGGTGCGAGACCCAGGGACTGCGCACCGTGCTGGCCCCGAACGCCGCGCTCAATCACGCCCTCGGCAGCCCGGCCGCAGCCAACGTCTTTGGCCGGGACGTGTCCGTCGGAGGCCGGCCGCTGAAGGTCAGGACGGCCGCCGACTGGCGCTACTACTATCTCTTCAGGAACCGGATCCTGCTCGCCCGCCAGTATGGCCGGCGCTTCCCGCTGTGGACGCTCAAGGGACTGCTGGCCGACTACCGCCACCTGGCGATTGTCACGCTGCTGGCCCCCGGCCGCGGCATTCGGCTGGCGAACGCCCTCCGCGGCGTTGCCGACGGCGTCCGTGGCGTCTCGGGACGGCGCGCGCGGCGCTAGCTGTACTGCGCCGGGAGAGTGGGACTCCGGCGTGAGACCCCGGCGGTAGCCCGCGGCGCTAACCCGCGTTCTTGGCCCGCCGCATGATCGGGCGCTCCACGAAGAACCAACTCGCCGCAGCCAGCGGGATTGTGCACAGCGTGGCCGCCACCGTGAACCACCACACGCCCCAGTGGTACGCCCCGAAGACCGCCAGCAACTGCTGGACGGGAAACGCATAGATGTAGGCGCCGTAGGAGATGTCGTGGCGGCCCACAATGGCCGGCTGGGGAAGCCAGGTGGAGATCCAGAGCAGCCCGTAGGCAATAAAGGGTGCGGCGAGCTGGCCGCCGAAGCCGTCCACGAAGAAGATCGACAGGCCAGCCAGCACGATCGAGACCGGCCCGGCCACCTTGTGGATGCCGATCTTGCTGCTGAGAACCTGCACGACGGCGCCGCCAAGGAAGTACGGGGTCAGGCGTGCGGCGAGCTCGAAATCCAGGTTCGACTGCAGGTAGGGCTTGATGACGCCGATATTGGCCCAGAGGACCACGCTGGCGATGAACGCGGCAATCACGGGCCACGGGGTCTTGCGGACCAAGGGCATGAACCCCATCACGGCGACCATCAGGTAGCACATGAACTCAAAGTAGAGCGTCCACAGTGAGCCGTTCCAGGCGCCCGGATAGGGCACGCCTGCCGGGGTGCCGGCAATGTCATAGCTGACAATCCGCAGGGACAGGTTCGCGAAGATGGAGTTCAGGGGTGTGGTGGCCGTCTGCAGGAAACCGTGCAGCGAGCCGTGTTGGATCACGTAGGCAATCGGGGCGAAGACGAACGCCATGACGATCAGGCAGACGATAAACGCCGGGAAGATGCGGGCGACGCGATGAACCAGGTACCGGCCGATCCCGCTGCCAAAGCGGCTGGCGGTAATCAGGTAACCGCTGATGCCAAAGAATCCGGCCACGGCCCAGCCGCCAAGGTTTTCACCGCGGAACCCCCAGCCGTTGCCGGCGCCGACGACGTGCCAGCTATGCGCCAGCAGGACCGAAAACGCCAGTATCAGCCGGATGAGGTTCAGGCTGTTCTTCCTCGGGTCCAGCCGGCTCCCCACTGCCGGAGCCGGCTTTGCTTTGGGTGTCAGTACAGCTGCGCTCAATCCCGGTATCCTTCGTTGCGTAGTCCAGACCCGTTACTTAGTCCAGACCCGTTATTCTACCTTGCACGGGCCCTGCACCCCCGGCGCAGGGTGCCCGGCCCAGCTGTCGCGTGCGCCCAATCCGGCTCCGAGTTTGCTGTGACCGGCTAAGGTACGGGAGGATTGGGCCCATGCGTGGAATAATTCTGGCCGGCGGTACCGGCTCCCGGCTTCACCCGATCACTCTCGGCATCAGCAAGCAGCTGGTCCCCGTGTATGACAAGCCGATGATCTACTACCCCTTGTCCACGCTGATCCTTGCGGGCATCCGGGACATCCTCATCATCACCACACCCCATGACGCGGAGCAGTTCCAGCGGCTCCTGGGCGACGGGTCCAAGTTCGGCGTCAACCTCACCTACGTCCAGCAGCCCTCGCCGGACGGCCTGGCCCAGGCGTTCGTGCTCGGTGCCGAGCACATCGGGAACGAGACCGTGGCGCTGGTCCTCGGTGACAACATCTTCTACGGCCAGGGCATGGGCACGCAGCTGCGCAAGCATGCCGACATCGACGGCGGTGCCGTGTTCGGGTACTGGGTCCGGGATCCCAAGGCCTACGGCGTCGTGGAATTCGACGACGACGGCAAGGCCCTCTCACTCGAAGAGAAGCCCGCGAAGCCGCGCAGCCACTACGCCGTGCCGGGCCTGTACTTCTATGACAATGACGTCATCGACATCGCCAAGAACCTCAAGCCCTCTGCGCGCGGTGAACTGGAGATCACCGATGTCAACCGGACCTACCTGGAGCGCGGCAAGCTGCAGGTAGAGATACTTCCGCGCGGCACGGCCTGGCTGGACACCGGAACCTTCGACGACCTCAGCGACGCCTCAAACTTCATCCGCACTGTCGAGCACCGCCAGGGCCTTAAGGTCGGCGCCCCGGAGGAAATTTCCTGGCGGCTGGGCTTCCTGACCGACGACGAACTTCGCCAGCGTGCGGAACCCTTGGTCAAGAGCGGCTACGGTGCCTATCTGCTGGGACTGCTGGACCAGACCATCTGACGTGCCCTGCTGTCCTGATGTGCCCGCCAGTGGCGGGCCGCTACTTGTCGGTGCCCGCATCAGCCCCGGGCTGAAAAGTTGAACTGGCTCCAGACGCTGCCATACGTGCTGGAGGCGATGCTTTTCCTCCTGTTGCCCGGCGGCCTGGTAACGGTCAGCCTTGGCCTGAGGGGACTGTCGGCGGCTGCCCTGGCCGGGCCGGTCACGATCTCCATTGCGGCGGTCCTGGCCGTACTCTTGCCCTTCGCGTCTATCCCGTGGACAGCCGCTGCCGTCCTGGCCGGCGGCGTTCTGCTTTCTGCCGTGATCATCGGAATCCGGCTCCCCGGGATCCGGCGCGCTGGCGGCAGCCTGCGCCACGCCTTCATTCCCTGGCACCACGCCGAGGCATCCCAGCACCCCGCGCGCCGAACAAGGAGCGCGGCCCGGGTCGCTGCGGCGTTCTTCGCGGGCGCGGCGCTGATCCTCGTTGAACTCGCCTTGGCTTTCGGTTCTCCGGAGAGTTTTTCCCAGACCTTCGACAACGTGTTCCATCTGAACGGTGTGCGGTACGTTCTGGATACGGGCAACGCCTCTTCGCTGTGGATGTCCAAGATGACCAGCGGCGACGCGGCGCCCTACTTCTATCCGGCAGCCTGGCATGGCCTCGCCGCGGCCCTCGTCCAGCTGACCGGGCTGCCGATTACGGTGGCCGTGAACGTCCTGAACATGACCGTGGCGGCAGTCGTGTGGCCGTTGGGCTGCATGATGCTGACCCGGACGGTGGCCGGCAACCGGCCCGTGGCCGTCGGCGCCGCAGCGATCCTGGCCGCAATGTTCGCGCCGTTCCCGATCCTGCTGCTGGATTTCGGCGTGCTGTATCCGAACTTCCTGGCGATCAGCATGCTGCCGGCCGCCCTGGCCAGCATTGCCCTCTTGTGCCAGGTGGCGCGCCACCTTCAGTGGCCGCCCGCGCCCCGGTTCACGCTGCCGCTGCTGATCCTTCCGGGACTTGCCCTGGCCCACCCGAACGGATTCATGTCGCTCGTGGCGCTCTCGGTGCCGATCATCCTGCAGGCCTACGCACGCCTTGCCGGCAACCGCGAACACCGGTCCCGGCACCGCACCGCCTGGATCCTCGCCAGCCTGGGGCTCGGCGTCGGGGCCGTGGCCCTGTATGTGCTGTGGACCAACATCCGGCCGCCGGAAGATGCCGCGTTCTGGGAACCCGTGCAGACGCCCCGCGGTGCTGCGTGGGATGTCCTGGCGAACGGCGCCATTGACCGCCCCGCTGCGATCGGCGTCAGCGTGCTGATGCTGATTGGCCTCTTCCTGTGCTGGCGGCGCGGCGGCAGGACGTGGATGATCGCCGGTTTTGTCATCACCGGCGTGCTGTACGTCATTGTTTCCGGCACCCTGAAGGGCGATGTGCGCGCCGCGCTGACCGGGATCTGGTACAACGACAGCAACAGGATCGCGGCGCTCCTGCCGCTGACGGCCTTGCCGTTCGCCGCCGTCGGCGTCGACGCCGTCGCCGTCTGGCTCCGCCGCTGGCTTGACCGGCTGGCAGGGTCGCCACAGAGCGCCGGCCGCGGCACCAACGCCGCTTACCTTGTCATCTGCGGCGTGCTCGCCCTGGCGGTCGCCGCGTCCCAGATCCCCTCAATGAGGACCGCGATCGGTTCGGCCCGGAAGAACTACCTCGAGACGGACCATTCGCTGCTCGTCTCAACGGACGAACAGAAGGTCATCGACCGGCTGGACGAGATCGTTCCCGCGGACGCCGCCATCGCGGTGAACCCGTGGACGGGCGGGGCGCTGGCTTATGCGATCGCCCATCGGGAGACCACGGCCAAGCACATCCTGACGGCCAACACGGCCGCCGTCGAAACACTCAACCGGAACCTCCGCAATGCGGACAACGATCCGGCGGTCTGCGCCGCGCTGAAAGCCACCGGTGTCCGCTATGTCCTGGACTTCGGCCCCAATGAAGTCCACTTCGGCGAACATCCCTTCCCGGGACTGGAGAACCTGAACAACTCGCTGGCCGTCCGGCTGGTGCTGGCAGAGGGCGGCGCCCGGCTGTACGAAGTGACGGCCTGCCGGGAGACTTGAGGACTGGGAAATGAGGACTGGGCAATGAGCGCCCCAAGCGCAGTTCCGGCTAGCTGAGCCGGGCCAGTTCGGCCAGTTTGGCTTTCACCGCTTCGGGCTCGGCCGTGTCCGCCGGGAGGGCAAGCGTCACCCTCACCACGGTCAAACCGTCCACCATCTCCACGACGTACTCCGTGGTCCCGGTCAGGCGGTTGGCGGAATACCATGCCTTGGCGCCGAGGTCCGGGACGGGCTCGGGCGACATCATCAGCCGGGGCAGCCCGAGCCCGTCCAGGCCTGCCTGGTCCGGCGCGGTGGTCTTCGACACGATCAGCGCATTCCCCAGGTCCGCGGCCTGCCCGGCAGCGACGGGGGCCAGGGCAAACGTGCAGGCGAGCTCGGCCACGCCGTCCTTCGACGACGCCTGAACGTCGGCCGGCTGAACGTTCCCGGCCACGGCACCCAGCACCCGACGGATGTCCGTCAGCGCCGGCTGCGCGCACTCRGCCCCCGGGGCCGGCACCACCGTACGGCCGTCGTGGGTCAGCGGTTCGTTTCCGGGGGCGACGCCGGACGTCCCCGTCGGCGTCGGGGCCGACGGGGCCGGCGTCGTACCCGCGGCTGAAGGCCCCGGCCCGGGCGCCGGGGCTGCAGTGCAGGCGCCCAGGGCCAGGCTCGCCGCGAGGGCGAGCAGGCCGCAGTAGCGCACCGGACGCCGGCGGCCCGGAGCGCCCTGCCGGGCAGGGACCTCATGTAGAGGGACTGGGTTGGCTGAACTAATGCCGGCGGAGCTAATTGAAGATGTCATACGCGACCCCCATGACAAACCGGTCGCCGGGATGCGCCGTCCTCAGATACTGCAGGAGGTCGCCGTCGTTGAGCGAAATACAGCCCCAGGTGGGGAGGTTGTTGCCGTGGAGGAAAATCGCGAAACCCGCATTCATGGTGATGGGCGCATCCGGTGGCCGGTTGTAATTGATGACGACTCCCTGGCGGTAGTCATGCGACGGTCGGGTCGCGAAGTACCACATGTTCTCGTCCGGGAAGACGTCCGAGCTCGATTCGAAGTACTTATTGTAGTTCCCGTTGAGCCGGCCGCCCCAGCGCGAATAGGGATTGAGGGTCCGGTAGGAAAGGGCCGTTCCGGGGTTGCCCAGGCCGAAGGCCTGGGTGACGGTGAACGATCCCGTCGGGGAGAACATCTGCCAGGTGGGTCCTGTCGCGACGCCAGGCGCGGCGAAGCCGGACTCGCCGGCATGGCCCAGCGCGCCCCACTCCTTCGCGTAGCTTCCGTCCGGCTGCCGGACGCACGTGATGAAGGTGATCCGGGTGGACCGGTAGGTGTCAGCGATCGCGAAGGACACGCGTGAGGCTCCGCCTGTGCGGTACTTCACGGCCCCGGAACTGATGGCCGGGCAGTACGCGGCCGGGGTCAGCCGGTAGCGGACCCCAGTTCCGGGAATCCATTCGAGCCGGCCGTATTGGAAAGACTGGCTGCAGTAACCGCTCCGGTTGCAGGCCTCGGCCGTGACGGGATATCCGAGGGCGCCGGCCTGGGCCTTGCGGGCCGTATAGAACTGTCCGAGACCTCCCCACACCGCCTGGGTGCCGGCACCGGCCGCGTAGTAGATCCGTCCGCGCTGGAAGGCCTGGGAGCAGCCGCCGCCACGGAGTCCGCATTTTTCCTGGCCCGTCGGGTAGCCCAGGTAGCCGCGGCTGCCGCCAAGGGCGAGGTAGCGGGCATTGATGGCGCCCCACACCGGGAAGGTACCGGCGCCGGGAGCGAAGTACACAGCGCCGCGTTGGAAGCGCTGCGTGCAAGCCCCGCCGGTCAGCCCGCACGTCTCGACCGCTATCGGGTAGCCCAGGTACCCCTCGAGGCCGCCGAGGGATTCATAGGTGGCGTTGATGGCACCCCAGACAGGGTAGGTTCCCTTCCCGGTCACGCTGTACAGGCTGCCGTGTTGGAACGCCTGCTGGCAGACTACAGGCGCCCCGCCACAGCGGGCAGCCCCGAGCGGGTAGGCGAGATGGCCCGTGACACCGCCGGCCTTGAGCCAGGCATTTTCGATGCCCGCGGACAGCAGGCGGGCGCCGGTGGCTTCGCTCCAGACAATCGTTCCGTGTGCGAAGCTCTGCTGGCAGCCGCCGCCGGCAAGCCCGCACTTCTGCCCTGCCGTGGCCGGGCCCACGGGGCCCGTGGCGCCGCCGAGGCGTTCGTATTCGACGCCGATGGCGCCGGGGACGCGGATGGCCGCCTCCGCCGCGGCCGGTGTCGGTGCCGCGGTCGCTGCCTTTGCTGTGGGTCCGGCTGCCGTAGCAGCTCCGGACGTCGGCGACGCAGTCGTTTTCGGCGTGGGCGTGGGCGTGGGCGCTGGTGTCGGTTTCGCCGAAGCCGTGGCCGAAGGTGTCGGTTTCGCCGAAGCGGCGGTGCCGGGCGCGGCCGCGGCCGCGGCCGGCGACGGGCTCGACGGGCCCGGTTGGCTCGTTGCCGGCCGGGACAACTGCTGGGCCGGTTGAGGTGCCGGGGAGCTATCCGCGGCGGCTCCCTGGGCGAGGCTTGCCGCCACGATTCCGGTGGCGGCCGCGATCGCCACGGCCCTTGTCATTGTCCGCAGCCGGCCGGGCCACGAGGGCCTCCGCCGCCGGTCTCGCCGCTCCCTGGACCCCACAGCTGTCATTTTTGCTCCCCGCATCCCCCGGTACGGGGCTGAGCCCCCGTTTCGGGCCCATCCTAACGGACGGCCGGGCCGGGAGCCGGCCGGGCACGCCGCTAGAGGGCGGGCCGCTGCAGGGCGGGCCGTTACAGAGCGAGGGACCTGCGCCGGAGCTCGTTGACGACGTCGTGCACTTCGCCGTCCATAACAATCTTGCCGTGTTCGAGCAGGACGCCGCGCTCACACACGGTGGCCACCAGGTCCAGGTCATGACTCACGACAAACAGGGTCTTCCCCATCTCGGAGAGCTCCTTGATCTTCGCGATGCACTTGCGCTGGAAGGGCTCGTCGCCCACCGCGAGGATCTCGTCGATCAGGAAGACCTCGGGGTCCGTATGCACGGCGATGGAAAACGCCAGGCGCAGGTACATGCCGGAGGAATAGAACTTCACCTCGGTGTCGATGAACTCACCGATTTCGGAGAATTCCACGATCGAGTCGAACTTCTCGTCGATCTGCTTTTCGGTCATGCCGAGGATGGCGCCGTTGAGGTAGACGTTGTCCCGGCCGCTGAGGTCATGGTGGAAGCCTGCGCCCACTTCGATCAGCCCGGCGACGCGGCCGCGCGTGCGCACCGTGCCGCCGTCGGGCTGCAGGACCCCGGAAATGAGCTTCAGGAGCGTCGATTTTCCGGAACCGTTGAGCCCCATGAGTGCAACCGTTTCGCCCTGTTTAACCTCAAGCGAGACATCCTTCAGGGCCAGGAACTTCTTCGAGAGGTCGCCCTTGCGTCCCTTCACGAGCCAGACGAGGGCTTCCTTCAGGGAACGGGTGTGGCGGAGTACGAACTGCTTCCGGATATCGGTGCAGATGATGGCGACGTGGCCGTGCGCGGTCATGTCAGAGCTCCTGTGCGAAGTGAACGGCAAGCCGGCGGAACGTCCACTGCCCGAGGAAAAGCACGGCCAGCGTGATCAGCAGGGCGACGGGCAGCCAGAATGTCAGCATGCCCGGCGGCGAGGCGTCGTTGACCAGCTGGTCCGCCTTGAGTGTCGGTTCCCAGAAGGCCCAGTGGAAGACCTCGACGGCGACCGTCATCGGGTTCAGCTGGTAGATCCAGAACCAATCGCCCATCACCTTTTGGACCATTGACCAGAGGTAGAGAACCGGGGAAGCCCACGTGACCACCATGACGATCATGTCCACGATATTTTCGGAGTCCCGGAAATAGACGTTGACGGCGCCGAACAGCAGGCCAAGGCCCGTGCCCAGCACTGCCACCATGACGAAGATCAGGACCACCGCGGCGAGCTGCAGCAGCGTCGGGGCCCACCCCACCACCAGGCACGCGCCGACCAGCACCAGCAGCTGGGGCAGGAAGTGCGCTGCCGACACCCACACGGTGGCCACCGGGAACAGTTCCCGGGGCAGGTAGATCTTCCGGATCAGGTCACGGTTGTCCACGATCGAGCGGGTGGCGTTGGACAGCGATTCCGTGAAGAAGTTGACCAGTACAATGCCGGAGAACAGGTAGATCGCATAGTTCGGCGTTCCCCGCTGCAGGTTCAGGAAGATGCCCAGCGCCACGAAGTAGATCAGGAACTGCACGAGCGGCTTCACGTAGGACCACAGCAGGCCCAGCACCGAGCCGCGGTAGCGCACCTTGATTTCCTTGCGCACCAGCAGCTTCAGCAGGAAGCGGTCGCCGTAGACGTCCAGCAGCCCGTGCCCGGTTCCGGGCTTGATCAGCTGGTCGGTTTGACCAGCCATCTACCTGCCGTCCTCGGAATTCGCCTCGAACGTCTTCTTCCACGCGTCGATCGAGCTGATCTCGGCCACCGCGCGGCGGTACTGTTCAGCAAGGCTGTCCCATTCCCGGAACAGCTTCGCGTGCAGCATGGTCGCCTCGGTCAGCATCGCCTTCAGCTTCTTCGGGTCGCGCTGGTACCACGAGGCACCGGTGCCCTCCGCGTTGGAGACCACAACGCTGTCGTAGTGCGCCACCCGGTACCACCGGTTGTCCCGGTGGGCCAGGTAGCCTTGGGGCCGTTCGGCGCTTTCCGGTCCCGGCGCCTTGATGAGCTGGCGCGCAACGGTCTTGATGCCCCACGGAATGAGCTGCTTCTTGCTGGGCAGCCCCACAACGGTCCCGCCCATCGGACCGCGGCCGATCTTTGGCGCCGGGAAGTCATCGACGTCTTCCTTCAGCTGGGCGTCCGGGTACTGTGCCTTCAGCGCGTTGATTTCCGGCAGCTTGGTGCCGAGCACCTTGTGGAGGTCGTCTGGTCCGTTCAAGAGGTCGCGCAGCGCGTCGATCCGGCCGTGTTCGGTGAAGTACTGCATCGAGACGAGGTGCTTGACGTCGGACTGGAAAGATTCGCGCAGCACGCGGCCGCCCTTGGGGTACGGGCTGTGGATCAGCGTCGTGATCAGCCGGTTGCGTGCGTGGAAGTAGGCCTGCCAGCCGACGAGGTCGTCCTTGTCGATCCAGGACACGTGCCAGACGGCGGCACCCGGCATTGAGACCGTGGCAAAGCCGGCTTCCCGGGCGCGCAGCCCGTATTCGGCGTCGTCCCATTTGATGAACAGCGGCAGGGACAGCCCGATTTCCTGGATCACCTTCGTGGGGATCAGGCACATCCACCAGCCGTTGTAGTCAACGTCCACGCGGCGGTGCAGCCACGGCGTCTGGCGCAGGTTCGCGACGCTGAAATCGTGCCGCGTTTCCATGTCGGCGTGGGGCAGGGCCGGGACGATCCGGTACGGGTCCACGACCTCGCCGAAGGTGTGCAGGACGCTGCGGTTGTAGAGGTCGAACATGTGGCCGCCGACAATTGTCGGCTTCCGGCAGTGGTCGGCGAACGTCAGGAGCCGCACGATGCTTTCGGGTTCGACGACGATGTCGTCGTCGAGCAGCAGGGCGTAGTCGCTGCCGTTTTCGACAGCCTCGAACATGCCGCGCGCGAAGCCTCCGGAGCCGCCCAGGTTTGCCTGGTTGATGACCCGGAGCTTGCCGCCGAGGGCGTCCCGGACGGCGGCGAAGCCCTCCTGGTCCTCGACCTTCTGCGTGCCCTGGTCCACGATCAGGATTTCCTTGACGTTTTCAAGGACGTCCGGGTTATCGGCCAGGATCCGGGCGTTGTTCAGGCAGAAGTCGGGCTTGTTCATGGTGGTGATTTCGAGGGTCACCTGGCCCTTGGCCGCGGGACCGCCCGTGGCCTCCCACGCACCGTTGTTCAGGACCAGGTCCCCGGTGCTGGCGGCCAGGTCAAACCAGTACCAGCCGCCGTCGCCGAAGGGCTTGAGCGAGAGTTCGAACGTGGAGGTGGCGTCGCCGTCGACGTGCTTGCCGTCGACGCGCTGGACCGATCCGCGGGCGTTCGACTTGTAGACCGTGACCGTTCCCGGACCGCTGGTCTCCACGACCAGGCGGACGTCCCGAACCGAGGTCCACCGGCGCCAGTAACTCGCCGGGAAGGCGTTGAAGTAGGTGCCGAACGAGAGCTGTTCGCCGGAGCGCACCCGCATGGAGTGCCTTCCGAGGAGGTCCTCGAAGTGCGCTACCCGGCTCTCGGAGCTGAACATCTGCAGCTTGTCCTCGAGCAGTTTCGGGGTGCGGGCGAATTCGTCGTTCTCCCGGAGCCGGATGCCGCTGGCTGTGCCAGCGTCAACGTAGAGGGGTACGGTGTCGGTCTGGTCGGTCGATGGCAGGATGACCCGCTGAATCGGGTTCCAGCCGGGTGTCGTTTCAGCGGCGCTCATGCGTCCACTCCTCCGCTTTCAATCGTGGCGCCGGCCTCGAAATGCGGCCGGATCTTGTTCTCGAACATGGTCAGGGCAGAGCCGATGGCCATGTGCATGTCCAGGTATTTGTACGTGCCGAGTCGTCCGCCGAAGAGGACATCCTTCTCGGCTGCCGCGAGGTCCCGGTACTTGAGCAGGCGATCCCGGTCCGCGGCGGTATTAATCGGGTAATAGGGCTCGTCGCCCTTCTCCGCCGCACGGGAGAATTCGCGCATGATGACGGTCTTCTCCGTCTGGTAGTCGCGTTCCGGGTGGAAGTGGCGCGGTTCGATGATGCGCGTGAACGGCACGTCGTCGTCGTTGTAGTTGATCACTGAGGTGCCCTGGAAATCGCCGACGTCGAGGACTTCTTCCTCGAAGTCGATGGTTCGCCAGGAGAGATCGCCTTCGGCGTAGTCGAAGTACCGGTCAACGGGCCCCGTGTAGATGACCGGGATGTTGCCGACCACCTTGTTTTTGCTGTACTCATGCGACTCGTCGAAGAAGTCCGTGTTCAGCCGGACCTCGATGTTCGGGTGCTCGGCCATCTTCTCGATCCAGGCCGTGTAGCCGTTGGTCGGCAGGCCCTCGTACTTGTCGTTGAAGTACCGGTTGTCATAGTTGTAACGGACAGGAAGGCGCGAAATGATGCCCGCGGGCAGGTCCTTGGGATCCGTCTGCCACTGCTTGCCGGTGTAGTGCTTGATGAACGCCTCGTAGAGCGGCCGTCCGATGAGCTGGATGCCCTTGTCGTTCAGGTTCTGCGGATCGGTGCCTGCCAGTTCGCCGGACTGTTCCTTGATCAGTTCCTGCGCCTGGCCGGGGGTGAGGTTGGCCCGGAAGAACTGGTTGATCGTGGCCAGGTTGATGGGCAGGGAGTAGACCTCGCCCTTGTGCACGCCGTACACCTTGTGGACGTAGTTCGTAAACGTGGTGAAGCGGTTCACGTACTCCCACACACGGTCGTTGGAAGTGTGGAAAAGGTGCGCACCGTAGCGGTGCACCTCGATGCCGGTCTGCTCTTCCTTTTCGCTGTAGGCATTGCCGCCGATGTGGTGGCGGCGGTCGATGACGACTACCTTCAAGCCCAGCTCCGTGGCGGCCTGTTCTGCGATTGTCAGGCCAAAGAAGCCCGACCCTACGATGACGAGGTCAGCGGTCACAAACTCTCCTGATTCGAATGCGGGCAGCCCAATGTTGCGCATTGTCTGCTGCACTAGCCTACCCGAGGCTCCATTGCAGTCGGCGCCCGGCCCCCGCCGCGCGGCCCGCGTCCGGCCCGTGTCCGGAGCTCGTACGGAGCGCGCTCGGAGCCGGCCGGGGCGCGTACGGGGCGCGCTCGGAGCCGTCTGGCCCGTCGCCGGGCTGCCCCCGTTTATCCACATGGCCTAATTTCCGGCGCGCAGCCGGGCCGAGGCATCCCTAACGTGGAACCCGGGCCGCCACGCAGGAAAGGATGCCCCGGATGATCTTCCACTGCACTCTCGCACCTTGCACCCTCATGGCAGGTTCGACGCCGGACGGGCAGCTCATTGAGCTGTCCGTCGAGGTCCCGGAGCCCTGCCCGGGCGCGGACCTGGAGGCCGCCATCGCCCGGCGCTACGGGACCGGCGGGCTGTCCGTCCGGGGAGCCCCGGTCACCGCTCTGACGGTTGGCGTGCCTCCCCTGGTCCAAGGTGCCGTATTGGTTGACGGTGCGTTGGCCGACGGTGCAGGGGTCGTTAATACGTCGGGCGCAGCATCCCGCCCCGGACCCGGCCACCCCGAAACAGCCACTTTGCTGCTCGCAGTGGACAGCGGTCCCGGCGCGGGCACGCTTGTCGCGCTGCGCCGGGGCCAGCTCCGGATCGGACGCAGCGGTACCGAGATCGTGATCCCGGATGCCGCACTTTCCCGGGAGCACGCGCGCCTGGACGTCTCGGACTCGGACGTCACGATCGTGGACCTCGGCAGTGCGAACGGAACCAGCGTCGACGGCCGGAAAGTGCGAATGGCCCCGGTGACCACGGCGTCCGCGATCCGCTGCGGCGACTCCACCATCTCGCTCCGGCTCGGCCCGCCGGTGGTGCCCAATGCTGCCGCGGACTCCGTGACGGCGCTTGCGGGCTCCAGCGTTGCCGCGCCGCTGGTCGTCCGGGGCAACGCCGCCCCCGGCCACCGGGCCGCCGTGGCGTTGACGGCGGTGCTGCCGCTCCTGGTCGGCATCGGTCTGGCGCTTCTCACCGGCATGTGGATGTTCCTGGCCTTCACCGCAGTCTCAGGCGTATCCGTCCTCGTCCCGTTCCTGTCGGGCCGCCGCCAGCGCCGCGAGCTCAACGCAGCTGTGGCGGAGGCCGCCCTGCAGGACAGGGAACGACGCCGGCGTGCGGCTCCTTCCGCGGCGGACCTGGTCATCGGTTGCGTGGCCGGGGCACCCCCGGCTGCCTGTGCACCTCACGGGGAGCCAGCGGACGTCTGCCTGCGGCTCGGGCTGGCGGATCAGGCGGCGAACATCCGGCTGGAACCACCCGACTCCGGCTTCCGGCCGCCGCCGCTCGGCCAGGTGCCCCTGACCTTGGACCCGCCGCCGGCGGTGGTGACCATCCACGGCCCGGCGCCGGCCGTGGCCGGGCTGGTGCGCTCGTTCATCCTGCAGCTGGCTGCCTATCCCCTCGGCGGCAGCACCCGCCTGGTGCTGCATGGCCCGGCGGACACGGTGCCGTTGTCAGCGCGTTTCCTGCCCCGGGTCACGTTGTCCGCAAATGACGCCACCACCGCGACCCTGTTGGCTGCCGGTCCCGGCGGATTGAATGGCGGTCCGGGCGAGGGATTCGACCGCGGAGTCCTCATCCTTTGGGACACTCCCGGCCAGTCAGGGGCCTCGCCCGGGCCGGACAACGCTGATGCCGGGCCGGCGTTCCGGACCCTGGCCGCGGCACACGGGTGGAGCGTGATCGAGTGCTCGCCGGAGCAGGGTCCCGCAGAACACCCCGGCATTGTCCTCGGCCGGCGCAGCACCCTCATCACCGCCGGGGCCCCGCCCCAGGACTTCGTCCCGGATCTGGTCCCGGCGGTGGTCTTTGACCGCTTTTGCCGAGGCATCAATGCCACACGGCGCACTCCGAAGGCTCCCCCGCCGTCCATCCCACGGCACTGCAGCCTGGCCGATGTCCTTCCCCTCGCGGCGCCGGACATCTCCCGGCGGTGGTCCCGGACCGGCGCCGAGTCCGGACTGGGCACAGCGGTCGGCACGGGGAGCCAGGGGACCCTGCAGATCGACCTGAAGGCGGACGGTCCGCACTTCCTGGTTGCAGGGACCACCGGTTCCGGGAAGTCGGAGTTTTTGCGGACTCTTGCCGCCGGCCTCGCGGCTGGCCATCCGCCGGACCGGGTCAACCTGCTCTTCATCGATTTCAAGGGCGGCTCGGGCCTGGGCCCGCTGACCGGGCTCCCGCACTGCGTGGGCATGCTGACGGATCTGGGCGCTGCGCAGGTGGAGCGGACGCTCGTTTCATTGCGGGCAGAGGTCCGGCGGAGGGAGGAACTGCTCGCCCGGGTGAATGCCCCGGATCTCGCGGCTTATGAGTCGTCGCCGGCGGCAGGCCCGCAAGTCCCCTATCTGGTCATCGTCGTGGACGAGTTCAGGATCCTCGTGGACGAAGTGCCCGGCGCCCTCTCAGAGCTCATGCGGATTGCCGCCATCGGCCGGTCACTGGGAATCCATCTCATCATGGCCACGCAGCGCCCGCAGGGAGCCCTGAACGCCGATATCAGGGCCAACGTCACCACCCGCATCGCCCTCCGCGTCCAGTCCGGCCCCGAATCGTTCGACATCATGGGCTCCGGGCAGGCGGCCGCCATCCCCATCGCAAGTCCCGGGCGCGCGTTCCTGATCCGCGGCGCACAAGCCCCGGAGGAGTTCCAGACGGCCACCCTGACGCCCCGGACCGCCGTGCGGTCAGACGGAGCGGTCACGGTGCGCACGGTCACGGACCATCTCACGGGGCCGCCGGCAGTAGCCGATCGCCTGACCGGCGGCTCCTGCAACGATGAAGCCCACGACAGCGGCGCGGCCCTGACGCCGGCACACGGGGCGGCGCCGCTCATCGACGCCGCCGTGGGCCTGTGGCAGGAACTCGGCGGCCGGCCGCCCCGCCGGCCGGTGGCAGATCCCCTGCCGGCCCTGCTGCCGGATCCGGGTCCCGGGCCCTCCGACCGGGACACGGTCCGGCTGGGGCTGGTGGACCTGCCGGAACTCCAACGCGTCAAGGAGCTGGGCTGGAGTCCTGCCGGGCACGGGCATCTGGGCCTTGTCGGCGCTGAA
This sequence comes from Arthrobacter sp. P1_B3, assembly GCF_056406615.1. Lineage (NCBI taxonomy): Bacteria > Bacillati > Actinomycetota > Actinomycetes > Micrococcales > Micrococcaceae > Arthrobacter > Arthrobacter sp. P1_B3. The sequence continues at coordinate 100,727 of NZ_JBFTZV010000004.1, forward strand.
GCCGGCGCCAGCGACGCCGCCCTGGCCCTCGCTGTCGATCAGCTCCTGGCCGGCCGTGTGGAGTCGCACCTCTACATTCTCGACGCCGCCGGTGTTTTCAACGCCGCCGCGACGGCGCCCCGGGTCGGCGCGGTGGCCGGCCTGCATGAATTGCGCCGGGCCGCCAGGGTGCTGAGGCGGGTGGCCGAAGAAGTCACGTCACGGCTGAGTGCGCCCGCGGCCTGGTCGCGGACCCGGCTGGTCCTGGTGCTCAGTGGCTGGGGCGCCTGGGTTTCGGCTTTTCGTTCCGGACCGCAGGCATGGGCCGAAGAACTCGTTCATGACATTGTGCGGGACGGCCCCCGGGCAGGGATAACGGTCATCGTCTCTGGCGAGCGCGAGCTGGTGACCGCCAGGTTTTTCGGGGGCCTGCCCAACCGGATCTTCTTTCCCGCAGGCTCTACCGACGAGGGCCGCCTTGCGTGGCCCCGGCTTCCGGCGTTGGAGCCGGTCCCCGGCCGCGTGGCCGTGTTCGGTGTTTTTGTGCCGGCCCCTCTGGCGACCGGGCACGCGGCCCAACTGTTCGAACCGACGGCCGCGGGCGGGCAGTGCCCCATAGGCGGAGCCGTCACGACGAGGCCCTTCCGGGTGGACGCGTTGCCTGTGTTCGTGAGAGTGGACGAGGTGCTGGCCCACTGCGGCACCCCCGGGCCAGGGCAACGGATTCCGCCGCCCGCTGGCTTGCCCGCAGCCATGCCTGGCGCCGCGCACTCCCCCGTCCCAGCGGCGGCACTGCTGCTCGGGCTCGGCGGAGACGAACTCCGGCCGCACGGGATTCGGCTACCGGCAGGCAGCGTCCTCGCGGTCCTCGGCGGCCCGGGTTCCGGAAAAAGCACGCTGCTGGCCGCGCTCCCGGGAATGAACCCGACGTGCACCTGGCTCGCGCCCCGGCCGGGGTCCGAACCCGGCCAGTACTGGTCCCGGCTCCGCGCCAGCGCACTCGCGGGCACCCTGGACCGGACAGCGATTGCGCTCGCAGACGACGCCGACCTGCTGGCACACGAAGCCAACAGCGCCCTGGCGGCCCTGAACAGTCTGGGCTGGAGGGTGATCCTCACGGCAGGATTCGGCCCGGGCTTTGGGCAACGGGTGGATCTCGCTGCCGTCGCGCGCAGCCAGGGACGGGCGGTCCTGATTCGCCCGCGGGGGCTCCTGGACGGCGAGCCGTTCGGGGTCCGGATCGAACCAGAGCACAGTCCTCCGCCGGGACGCGCCGTCGTCATTTCCGACGGCCAAGCTACGCCGGTCCAGCTGGCTGCCCCGTGCTCTCCTGTTCAGCTGGGGGCTGCCCTCCCGCTGGCTCCGATCCGGCCTGCCGGCGGACCGGACCGGGTCTCCCCCGGGCAGGTCCGGCTCTCCCCCGGGCAGCACGCCGCGCGGGACGGCCCGTTACAGGGCGGGCGGGGCCCCTGCTGCCCGTGACGCGAACGCTATGACCCGCTTGTCGAACAGGAGCACGATCGCCGTCACGGCGGGGATCAGCATGGCCAGTCCGGCCAGCGGATAGCCTCCGGTCAGCGTCGGGAAGCCAATGGTCAGCACGAAGAGCTGGGCCACCAGGGCACCTGCCCGCGGCCAACGGAAGCCCCGCAGCAGGAAGCGTGCCACGGCAAAGAGCCATGCGGAGAACGCCAGCAGCAGGCACAGCGTGAAGACGGCACCCCAGAAGGAAAGCACCGGGGCTCCGGTCAGGAGTTGGGTCCCGTACCAGCCGCCGGCCACGAGCAGCGCCAAGGCCTCCAGCGCGACGACGACGGCGATGACAACAATTCCTCTTGGCCGCACAGAGTCTCCGGCAGCGGCTCCGGCAGGGGTTCCGTCCGGATGCCGGCGCGAACTTTCGCCGGGATGCTCGCCGTCACTGTCGCCGCGGCTCTCTCCGGGATTCTCGTCGCCGCGGCTCTCTCCGGGATTCTCGTCGCGGCGGCTCTCTTCGGGATTCTCGTCGCGGCGGCTCTCTCCGGGATCTTCACCGGGGCGTTCGCTGGGATTTTCACCGGGGTTTTCACGGGGGTCTTCAGGGTTCACAGGGGGCCTTGACACACTGGCACACTACCGGACATAGTCGTCTAGATGTGAGGACGCCGCCACTGAATGTGATGCATCGCTCACGGTCTCGAGGCATCTTGACCTCTATTACCCCTTGTTTACACAGCGTTAACATGACACGCTTAATCCAGATGACCGAGGGGGCCCCAATGGGCCCTTTTCTTATGAAGCCTCTAGTGAATAATTTCACAAAGGCGTTTAACGAGTTCCCACGAATGGAGTGACTGATCAGCATGGATTGGCGTAACCGCGCAGCCTGCCTTGACAAGGACCCGGAGCTGTTCTTCCCCGTTGGAAACACGGGCCCTGCCCTCCTGCAGATCGAGGAAGCGAAAAGTGTTTGCCGCCGCTGCCCCGTTGTGGATACCTGCCTGCAATGGGCTTTGGAGTCCGGCCAGGACGCCGGAGTGTGGGGCGGCATGAGCGAGGACGAGCGCCGCGCCCTGAAACGCCGCGCTGCACGGGCACGACGCGCTTCCTGATCCCGCTGCCCAAGCACCGGCAGCTACAGCGCCGGCAGCCACCGAACGACCCTGCAGCAATGGCCGCGGACCCTAAGGTCCGCGGCCATTGCCCGTTTAAGCCGCCGGGTGCAACGTCAGCGCGACGTGAGGCTCAGGACAATCTGGACTGCGGTTCCCCCGCCCTCCCTGGCCTGCCAGTGGATGGTGCCGCCGAGTTCACTCATGACCAGTGTGCGGACAATCTGCAGGCCAAGGCCCTCGACATACGGCGTGTCCGGCAGTCCGACGCCGTCGTCCTCCACCGTCACGGTGAGAAGTTCGTCCCCGTCCTCGGTCTCCGAGCGGTCGGCGAGCAGCGAGACAGTACCGGTCCGTCCCTCCAGCCCGTGCTCGACGGCGTTCGTGACCAGTTCGTTGATGACGAGGGCCAATGGGGTGGCGAAGTCGCTCGGCAGTTCCCCGAAGAGGCCCGAACGCTGGGTTTTGACCTGCTGTGAGGGCGAGGCGACCTCGGCCGAGAGGCGGAACTGGCGGCCGATGAGTTCGTCAAAATCGACGCTCTGGGTCAGGCCCTGCGAGAGCGTCTCATGCACCAGGGCAATGGTCGCCACCCGCCGCATGGCCTGCTCGAGCCCCTGCTTGGCCTCGTCGCTGACCATGCGCCGCGACTGCATCCGCAAAAGAGCCGCGACGGTCTGCAGGTTGTTCTTCACCCGGTGATGGATCTCGCGGATGGTGGCGTCCTTGGTGACAAGCTCCATCTCCCGGCGGCGCAGCTCCGAGACGTCCCGGCACAGGACCAAGGCACCGAACCGCTGCTGCTCGTCGCGCAGCGGGATGGCACGCAGCGAAAGACTCACACCGCGCGACTCGATTTCGCTGCGCCACGGCATGCGGCCCGTGACGACGAGCGGCAGGGTTTCATCGACCATGCGCCGGTCCCGCAAAAGTCCCGCCGTCACCTCGGCGAKGGACCGGCCCTCGAGGGACTCGCCGTCGCCGAGGCGGCGGAACGCAGAGACCCCGTTGGGGCTGGCGTACTGCACGATCCCCTCGGCGTCGAGCCTGATCAGGCCGTCGCCCACACGCGGGGCGCCGCGGCGCGAGCCTGTGGGCGACGCGAAGTCCGGCCACAGCCCCAGGGTTCCCATGCGCAGCAGATCGTAGGCGCATTGCCGGTAGGTGAGCTCGAGCCGGGAGGGCATCCGTGAACTGGAGAGGTCCATGTGGGAGGTCACGATCGCCAGGGTGCGGCCGTTGCGGACCATCGGCACGGCCTCGACCCGCAGCGCCATATCGCTGCTCCAATTGGTCTCGTTGGAGCGCTCGATCGCGCGGCTCTCCCACGCCTTGTCGACCAGCGGTTGCAGGTCCGACCTGATCCCCTCCCCCACGAAGTCGGCGTGGAACACCGTGTGCGTGGTGGAGGGGCGGACGTGGGCGAGGGCCACGTAGCCGAACTCAGGATGCGGAAACCACAGGGCGAGATCGGCGAACGCGAGGTCGGCGACCATCTGCCAGTCGCCGACCAGGAGGTGCAGCCATTCGGCGTCCCCCGGGCCAAAATCAGCATGTTCCCTGATTGGGTCCGTAAAGATTGCCACAGCACCTCCATTTGCGACACCAGGGACGGCAGTCCCTTAGCGTCGGACGATTGACCTCAAGAGCCTCAATGCTACCGACAGTGAGGCCATGTCATCGGCCTCGAGCGCATTGACCTCATCAAACATGGACTTCGCCCGGCCCAGCTGCTCCGCGTTCTGGCCCTCCCAGGCCAGCAGCCGCTCTTCGGCCGGAGCCCCGGCCGGAGTGTTCTCCAGCACCGCCGTCGTCATGTCCGAGACCGTGGAGTAGAGGTCATCGCGCAGGGCTGCACGGGCCAGTGCCTGCCAGCGGTCCGCCCTCGGCAGCTTGGTGATGCGTTCGAGGAGGGAATCTGCATGGAAGCGGTTGAAGACCGTGTAGTAGACGTGGGCAATATCGGCCACGGATTCCTTGCTGACATGGACGATCTTGGCGATGTCCAGGAGCACGAAGCTCTCGAACAGTTCCGCCCAGCGGTGTGCCAGGTCTTCCGGAAGGTCCCAGCTGCGCGCCTTCTGAAGCCATTCGGCCACACGGGCGCGGTCGTCGCCCCGGAGGTAATCGAGCAATCGGGCCCGCATGGGATCCATCAGCGGCTTGAATTCGGCCACGATCTCGGCGATGGGACGGGACGCGGAACCCTGGCCGAGGAGCCACCGGACGGCGCGGTCCAGCAGCCGCCGGATGTCAAGGTGGACGGTGCTCCAGTGTTCGGTCGGGAACGACGCCGGCAGTTCGTTGAGTTCCTTGACCATGATGTCCAGCTCGTAGACCTCGCGGAGGGCAACGAACGCCTTGGCGAGGGCCGCTTCCGTGGCCGAGGTTTCCTCAATGGCGCGGAACGCGAAGGTGATGCCGCCGAGGTTGATCATGTCGTTGGCAACCACGGTCGCGATGATCTCGCGACGCAGCGGGTGGGTATCCAGTTCGGCGTCGAACCTCTCCCGCAACTGCTCCGGGAAGTAGGCCCGCAGCGTCGTGCGGAACCACGGGTCATCGGCGAGGTCGCTGTCGCGCAGCGCGGTGGCAAGTTCGATCTTGGCGTAGGCGGCCAAGACCGAAAGTTCCGGGGAGGTCAGCCCCTGGCCCTGTTCCAGGCGCTCCTGCAACGTGGCCGTGGTGGGCAACGCCTCGAGGTCCCGTTTGAGGTCCGCCGACTTTTCCAGCCAGTCCATGAGCCGTTCGTAGCTGGGGCTCCATTCGGAGACCCGCATCCGGTCGTTGAGGAGCAGGATGTTCTGGTCGATGTTGTCCTCGAGCACCAGCCGGCCGACCTCGTCGGTCATCGAGGCCAGGAAGTCCGCACGCTCGGCGGGCTCAAGCTTGCCCGCCGCGACCATCCGGTCCACGAAGATCTTGATGTTGACTTCGTGGTCCGAGCAGTCCACACCGGCCGAGTTGTCGATCGCATCCGTGTTGAGGATGACGCCCTGCAGCGCGGCCTCAATGCGTCCGCGCTGGGTCATCCCCAGGTTTCCGCCTTCACCGACCACCTTGACCCGCAGTTCGCGGCCGTCCACGCGGATGGAGTCGTTGGCCTTGTCGCCAACCTCGGCATTCGTTTCGGTGCTGGCCTTGACGTAGGTGCCGATGCCGCCGTTGTAGAGCAGGTCCGCCGGGGCGAGGAGGATGGCGCGCAGGAGCTCCGGCGGGCTCAGCTCCGTGGTGCCCTCCGGGAGGCCGAGGGCGGCGCGGACCTGTGCGGACACGGGGATCGACTTGGCCTGCCGGGCAAAGACGCCGCCGCCTTCGCTGATGAGCGCCTTGTTGTAGTCATCCCACGAGGACCGGGGCAGTTCGAAGAGCCGTTGGCGCTCCGCGTAGGACGTTGCCTCATCCGGAGTGGGGTCGAGGAAGATGTGCCGGTGGTCGAAGGCGGCCAGCAGGCGGATGTGCTTGGAGAGCAGCATGCCGTTGCCGAACACGTCGCCGGACATGTCGCCGACGCCCACCACGGTGAAGGGCTCGGCCTGGGTGTCGAGGTCCAGCTCGCTGAAGTGGCGCTTGACCGATTCCCAGGCGCCGCGGGCCGTGATGCCCATGGCCTTGTGGTCATAGCCGACGGAGCCGCCGGACGCGAAGGCGTCGCCGAGCCAGAAGCCGTATTCGCCGGCCAGTCCGTTGGCGATGTCGGAGAAGGACGCGGTGCCCTTGTCGGCCGCGACCACCAGGTAGGAGTCGTCGTCGTCATGGCGCACGACGTCGGCCGGCGGCCTGACGGTTTCGCCCTCGGCCGTCACGATCAGGTTGTCCGTGATGTCCAGGAGTCCGCGGATGAACGTCTTGTAGCTCTCGACGCCCTCGGCCATCCAGGCGCTGCGGTCGGCCGCGGGGTCCGGGAGCTGCTTGGCGTAGAAGCCGCCCTTGGCGCCTGTCGGGACGATGACGGCGTTCTTGACGGTCTGCGCCTTCACCAGGCCCAGGATTTCTGTGCGGAAGTCCTCGCGCCGGTCCGACCAGCGCAGGCCGCCGCGGGCCACCTTGCCGAAGCGGAGGTGCACGCCCTCGACCCGGGGCGAGTAGACCCAGATCTCGAACATGGGCCGCGGGAACGGCAGGCCCCCGATGAGGGACGGATCCAGTTTGAAGCTCAGGTGGGGCTTGTTCTGGTAGTAGTTCGTCCGGAGCGTGGCTTGGATCAGGTTCTTGAACGTGCGCAGCAGCCGGTCGGCGTCGAGGGTCGCGACCTGCTCGATCGCAGCGTCGAGTCCGGCGAGGACCTCGACTTCCCTGAGCACGCGGTCGGCGTCGCTGAGCGCCGGGTCAAAGCGTGCCGCGAACAGGGCGCTGAGTCCCCGCGTGACATCCGCGTTCGCCAGCAGGGTGTCGGCCAGGAACCCGAAGGAGTTGGTGTTGCCCATTTGCCGCATGTACTTGGCATAGGCGCGCAGTACGACCACCTGGCGCCAGTGCATGCCCTCCCGCAGCACCAGCCGGTCGAAGCTGTCGGACTCCACGGCGCCGGTCACGGCAGCGCCGAAGGACTCGCCCAGCAGCTGCCCGGTGGCTTGGGGATCCACACCGGCGGGGTACTTGAGGCCGAGGTCGTAAAGGAAGAAATCCCGGTGATCCGCGGTCTCGATCTCGAACGGGCGTTCGTCCAGGACCTCGAGGCCCAGGTTGTGGAAGTACGGCAGGATCTGGCTCAGGCTCTTCGGCTCCAGCATGTAGAGCTTGACGCGGGCGTCCTCTTCCAGCGTGGCGCCGGCGCCGTCGGGCAGGTAAACGTGGACGCCGGGCTGCTCCTTGACGCCTTCACCGGCCCGTTCGGCCGCGGCACCGTACTTTTCGAAGCGGTCGATGTCCTGCAGCGCGTCTTCGATCTCGTAGTCCACCCGGTAGCCGGCAGGGAACGCCTCCGCCCAGACGGCGGCCAGTTCCTTGGCGCCGTTCTCCCGGACGCCGGCGCCCCCGCCGTCGCCGCGAGCGCGCAGAACTTCGGAAATGCCTTCGCCCCAGGAGCGGGCGGCCCGGACCAGGCGCTTCTCCAGCTCGTCGCTGTTGACGTTGCTGACGTCGGCGTCCTTGGGCAGCCGGATCCGGAAGAAGAGGCGGGCCAGAGCGGACTCTGTCATGCGCGCCTCGTAGTCGATGGACACGGCGTTGAAGGTCTCCCGCAGTTCCTGCTCAATGCGCAGGCGGACGTTGGTGGTGTAGCGGTCGCGCGGCAGGTAGACGACGGCGGACATGAACCGGCCGTAGATGTCGGGACGGAGGAAGAGCCGCGTCCTGCGGCGTTCCTGCAGACGCTGGATGCCGGTGGCGATGGCGGCGAGGTCCGGGATTTCGATCTGGAACAGCTCATCGCGCGGGTAGGTCTCGAGGATGCCCAACAGGTCCTTGCCCGAGTGCGAGTCCGGCGGGAAGCCGGCGTCATGGAGGACAGCGGCAACTTTTTCCCGGACCACGGGGATGTCGCGGACGGAGCCGGCGTAGGCGGTCGTGGCGAAGAGGCCGATGAAGCGGCGTTCCCCGTTGACGTTGCCGGCGGCGTCGAAGCTCTTGACGCCGATGTAGTCCAGGTACGCCGAGCGGTGCACGGTAGAGCGGGAGTTTGCTTTCGTGATCACCAGCGCGCGCTTCTCGCGCGCCTTTCTCCTGCCGGCGTCGGTGAGGTGCTGGACCTGGCGGCTGTCCGCGCCGGCGCGGAGCAGGCCGAGGCCGCTTTCCTCGCGCAGTTCCAGCACATCCTCGCCGGATACGTTCACGAGGTCGTATTCGCGGTAGCCGAGGAAAGTGAAGTTCCCGTCATCGAGCCAGCGGAGCAGGTCCTGGGCCTGCCGCAGCTCGGCAATCTGTGCCCGGTTGGCCACCCTGTCCAAATCCGCGGAGATCTCAAGGGCCTTCGTCCGCATCTTCGGCCAGTCTTCGACGGCGGCGCGGACGTCGCCGAGCACCCGGGTGATGCCCTTGACCAGCTCGGCGCGCTTGCCCTCGCCCACGAGGTCGATCTCGACGGCGATCCAGGATTCCATGTGCGAGGCGTTGTCGCCCTCGGCGATCAGGTGGGAGAGGTTCGGCATGGCCGCCGTGTCGCCGCTGGAGATGCCCAGGTGGGAGGGTACGCGTGCCACCTTGACCAGGTCGCCGGTAGCGCGGTTGCGGGTCACCACGAAAAGCGGGTGCAGCACGAGGTGGATGGGTGCGTTCTGGCGGACCAGTTCGGCGTTCACCGAGTCCACGAGGAAGGGCATGTCATCGGTGACGATGTAGAGGACACTGCAATCGGCCTCGTCACGGACGGCGATGTTCGCGATGCCTGGCCTCCGCGTCGCCGCGATCTGGCGGTGGGTATCGGCCCTTGCCGTCAGGACTTCCTGGGGATAGGCCCGGAAATCCTCCTCCGCGAGGTGCTCGTAGTAATCCCCGAGGTAGCTTTCGCTACTACCGATCGAAACGGGCTGATCCTCCACGCTGGACCCAGACGACATCGAAACGCCTCCATAAAAGAAGTTCACAGCCGCTTCTTTGCGGCCCTTATGTTGACCCTAACCCTTTGCCCGGCGCTCTGCTGTGGAAGAAAAGACAAAGGATTTCTTGTTTCGCTGGGCAGGTGCACAAACCAATCCGGCGATCGCACGCCGCAACTCAGATTCGGGGGCGGATTCAAGCAAAAGTGCCCCGGACAGCAGGGCGGCGTCGCTCGCTGCGGGGTCGGACGGCAGGAACGCCGACAACGGCGCCGAGGGGCCGTACCGCTCCCAGGCAGCCCGGAGCTGGCGTTCGGGCGACCGCCCGACGGCGGAGGACCTGACTTTGTTCATGACCACCTGGGGCGCTGCCTGCGGGACGGCCGCCTGGAGCTCGGCCAGACCGCGGACGAGCCTCGGCACGCCAATGGAATCGGCCGCCCCGACGGCAAAGACCGTGTCGGCCAGCTCCAGGCTCCTTAAGGTCGCGGCGTTGCGGCGCGGCGCCCCGCCGTCAAAGCCCAGCTCGTCATCGGATTCCAGGCAGAATCCGGTGTCCACCACGGTGACTTCTGCGATCTCCCGGGCCCGCTCCAGCACCAGCGTGAGCGCCGCGGGGCGCAGTTCCGTCCAGCGGTCCGCCCGCGTGATCCCGGTGAGCACACGAAACGTCCCGGCCTTGGTCGCCACCGTCGTGGCGATCCTGAGCAGGGCGTCGGCGTCGAGCAGTCCCTGGTCTGCCAGCCGGCAGGCCTGGGCCAGCCCGGCAGCCTCATCGAGCAGACCCAGGAGGGCGGCCACGCTGGCACCGTAACTGTCGGCGTCGACCAGCAGCACCGATTGCCCGTCCGCGGCCAGCTCCCCCGCCATGTTGGCGGCCACCAGGGTCCGGCCCGGCGCGCCAGCCGGACCCCAGACCGCGATGATCCGGCCCTTCGCGGCAGTGCCTGCGGCGGTTGGGTGCGCCCCGGAAGACCGCGGCACCTGCCCGGCGGCCGTGACGGCGACGGCGGAAGCATCGTCGGTCCCAGCGAGCCCGGGCCGGAGTCCGGTGCCACTGAGCTGCGCCACCGCTGCGGAAATCCGCGCCGCAAGGGCCGCGGCATCAACAGCGCGGGCTTCCGCCGCCACGCCAATGGTCCGCAGGCGGGCCGTTTCCTCCGGATCATCAGTGAGGGCGATGACGACGACGCCGACGGCGGACAGCCGGTCCACCAGCGAGGCCGTCAGTTCTTCGCTGCCCGCCGCGACGACAGCGGCGCGGGCCAGCCCGCTCTGGCAGGCGGCCAGCAGTTCCGCCAGTTCGGTGCACCGCCGGACAACGGACACGGGTCCGTGCAGACGCTCCAGGCCGCCCACCAGGTCATCGCGGGAGTCCCCCACCGTCACCACGGGAATGCTCATCGCGCGGTACCGCCCGGGTTCCACACGACCGCGATCTTTGCCTTGTTGGCCTGGGCTCCCAGCAGCTTCGGCATCTGGGCGTCCGGGACCAGCACCATGACCACCATCGACCGGGAGGACCCCAGGGCAGTGCTGCCCGAGGTGATCTGGGCAATTTCGGCGCCGGAGAGGAGCAGCGTGGGCTCGCTGAAGCCGTTGCGGGTATCCGGCAGGGCCACCCAGACGTCCACGCGGGAGCCCGCCACGGCCTGCGCGGGAAGATTTTCCTCGACCGTGACCGCGACGGGCTTGCGGTCAAGCCCGTCGAGCCGGCCTGTGCTCTCGCGCGGCAGCAGCTGGTCCTTGCCGATCCGCTGTACGGCCACGAGGCCGGCATCCAGACCTGACTCCGGGGTCAGGTAGTGCCGTTCCACCTCGCCGAGCCGTACTTTGACCCGGTGCAGCTTGTCGACGGTCAGCATCTCGCCGACGGCGATCGGCTCCCGCGCCGCGTACGCTTCGGTGGTCTGGTCCGCGGCACCGACCAGCGAGACCACACCCACCACGGATGCCAGGACCAGCAGGATTCCGACGAGGAGCCGGGGGTCTTTCCAGGACGGCTTCTTCAAACGGGCCCCTTCGGCTGCCGCGCTTCCACTCATGCGTCCGCTCCCCCTGTCGTCGCCGCCCGTTCCCTCGATGCCGGGCACCCCTATTGTTGCGCCCGGGCGGCCCGCGCGGAAGATCCAGGGCCAAACAGCCGCAAACTGTGGATAACCGCACCAGTAGGCATCAACGGTGGCAAAATGGACTCATGCCCCGATTCCTGACTCTCGCTGACGTTGCCGAGCAGCTCCAGATCAACTCTCCGGCTGCCTACGCGCTCGTTCGCAGCGGCCAGCTCAAGGCAATCCAGGTGGGCGGCCGCGGCCAGTGGCGTGTCGAGGAGAAGATGCTTGAGCAATACATCCAGGAACGCTACGCCGAGGCCAGTCGCATGATCGAAGAGGCCAGGTCGAAGTCTGCCGGAAATTGAACTCGGCGTTCTGACTATCGGCCCGCGGCGCTGACGGATCTGATGCCCGCCAGGGCGCGAAATGGAATGGCCACCACCTGCCGGTCGGTCGCCGGAAGCCGGTCGCCGCCCTCCCGCGTCACGGCCAGATCCAGGAAATCCCGGCCAACTGTGTCAATGACGCCGTGGAGCGCGGCCTCTGCCCGGCCGGGAGAGACAAATATTGCCACCCGCGCCCGGTTCCTGGCGAGTCCCCTGAGTGCGCTGCCCAAACCGAGCCGCCGGCGGACGGCTGACGGTTCGGAGACCGCCATCCGCGAAAGGCCCACATACTGCGCGGCAGCGGCATAGGGAATCAGCACCTGGTGTTGGGGCTCATCAAGGACCAGGGCTTCGCTGCCCGCGTGGCTCAGCACCCCCTCGAACGCCGCCCCTGAGGACACGTGCACGCGGATACTGAGCCCGAGGGATCCGCGGAGCCGGTCCGCGAGCTCCACGCCCGCAGAGTCCACCAGTGCGCGCTCCGCTACTTCTGCCTCAAAATCCAGCCGCTGGCGCGCCGCCAGCTGCGCCTCCATGTCGTCAAACAGGGCGTCCCACCGCATGGCGTCAGCGTAGGCGCGCCTCCCGCACCGGTCAATCCACAGGCACCGTGAATCAACGGGCTCCAATTCATCCACAGGCACCGAACTGCATCTAGACAAACCGGTTCCTACAGGCCCAGACTTCAATCAACAGCCTTAAAAGTCATCAAATGACATCAAACAGCATCAAACAATATTCGGATCGAGTGAGGGAAGCAGCCATGGACCGGACAGCAGCACCGCAGACCCGGACCCAGAGGCTGCCCTTGCCCGCGCCCAGGCAGACGGTTCGGGCCGACGCGGCCATGGCCACTGCCATCCTGCTGCTGGGGATCTTCCTCGCGACTGCCGGCGGCTTCCTCGTCCAGCGCTGGCAGTCAGGCTCGGCACGCCGGCAGTCACTTTCCTTCGAGGACCAGCTGGGGATCTTGGCAAATACCGCCGGACTAATCGTCATCACCTGGTGGGTGATGACGCTCGCCATCGCCGCCGCAGCTGCGCTGCTTGACCGTCTCGGCCGGACCCGTGCAGCGGCCGTCACAGGCCGGTTCAGCCCGGCCTTCATGCGACGGCTTCTTCTCGCCGCCGTCGGCCTGCAGTTGCTGACCGCGCCGCTGGCCACCGCGGCGACTGTCTCCGACGGGCCCGGGCCGGGCCTGCCTGGCCAGGCAGCGGTGTCGGCATCGTGGACGCCGCCACCCGGGTGGGCCGCGGCGCCGGGGCCGCAYGATCCGGCCGCCGGTTCCGCGGTAGATCCGCGGTGGAAGCCAGTGAGTCCGGCCGTGGATGCCGGCCCCCTGGCCGCGCGCCAGGTACGCTCGCCGGACACACCCGGCGCCCGCAGGGAGGTCACGGTCCGGTCCGGTGATTCGCTGTGGAGCATCGCCGCGGCCGCGCTGGGGCCGTTAGCTTCCGACGCCGACATCGCAAGAGAGTGGCCCCGGCTTTATGCGGGCAACCGCGACACCATCGGAGCCAACCCGCACTTCCTGCGTCCCGGACAGGTCCTCGTCCTCCCGCCGCCAAACTAGGGACGCGCCGCACTGCGGCCATGGCCGGAACCACAGCCAAGGCCGCAGCCAGGACGAAAACCAGGGCCCGACGGAATTTCAGGAGCAGGAAGTTCAGGATCAGGAAGTTCAGCCAGCACCAGCATCGCCAGCCATCAGCCATCAGCCATCAGCAAAGGAACCGTCATGAATGCAGTCACCGGGATCCGCTCAGCCGCGGCGACCACAGCCCCGCACGCCCCCGCCCTCCGGGTTGTGTCCGGCACGGCGGCGGCGGCCGTGCGCGCCGCCGCGGCCCCGCCGCCCCTGCGCGTTGTTGACGAGGCACGCGAGATTTGCGCGATTTCCCGCAGCACCGTGCAGGCGGCCATCGAAGTGCTGGCCGGAACGCGGCCCGCACAGCAGCTCTCCCGCCGCCTGGACCCGCGCTGCCTGGCGGCCCTGCAGCACCGCGCCGCGCTGACCCGCCGGGTGGCCTCCGGCAGCTCGCCCACGGCCGGCCGGCTGCACCGCAACCCGTCTGTCCGGTCCGTCCGGGCCTGCCGCGTTTCGGATGACGTCTACGAGGCCAGCGCGGTCGTGGTCGAGGAATCACGGGTCCGCGCGGTGGCGCTGCGGCTGGAGCGCGGCACGGCGGCCTGGCGTGTCACCGTGCTGGAGATCGGCTGAACGGCGGGGACGCAGGCAGAAGCCGGCAGAAGCGGCCGAAGGCAGAAGCGGTCAGAAACCGGGCCCGGCCTGCCAGGGAAAGGAGGCACAAAACACGGGAGGACCGGAGCTGTTGCTCCGGTCCTCCCCCATGTTGGCGTCGTGCCTAGCGCCGCTTCTTCTTTGCCGTGCGGCGGCCGATGTCCTGCGCCGCGGCCTTGGCCGGGTTTCCGGAGCGTCCGGTGCCCTTCGCCTCGATCCGGGTCTGGGCGGCACCGTCTTCGCCAGGGGCGGTGTACTGCAGCTGCGCGGGCTTCTCGGGGGCCTCGAGTCCGGCGGCATGGATCTGCGGCTCGTGGTGTTCGGTGTGCTGGCCCTCGGCATCGGCCACCACAACGTCCTCGGCCGGCGTCACTTCGACGTCGAGGTTGAACAGGAAGCCGACGCTCTCCTCGCGGATGGCCTCCATCATGGCCTGGAACATGATGAAGCCCTCGCGCTGGTACTCCACCAGAGGGTCGCGCTGGGCCATGGCGCGCAGCCCGATGCCCTCCTTGAGGTAGTCCATCTCATAGAGGTGTTCCTGCCATTTCCGCCCGATGACGGACAGGACCACCCGGCGCTCCAGTTCGCGCATACTCTCGGAGCCGATCGCCTGCTCCCTGGCCTGGTAAACCAGGCGGGCATCGGAGAGGATCTCTTCCCGGAGGAAGTCGACCGTGACGCGGGACTTGCCGCCGGCCTCGTCAATGACGTCGCGCGGGGTGAAGCTCACGGGGTACAGGGTCTTGAGATTGGACCACAGGAGGTTGAAGTCCCAGTCATCGCCGGTGCCCTCGGCCGTGGCCTCGTCGATGAAGGCGTTGATGGTGTCTTCGAGGAAGTACTGGACCTTCTCGTGGAGGTCATCGCCTTCGAGGATGCGCCGCCGGTCACCGTAGATTGCCTCGCGCTGGCGGTTCAGGACGTCGTCGTACTTCAGGACGTTCTTGCGCTGTTCGGCGTTGCGGCCTTCCACCTGGCCCTGGGCCGAGGCGATGGCGCGCGAGACGAGCTTGGATTCGAGGGCGACGTCGTCCGGCACCGAGCTGTTCATGAGCCGTTCTGCCGCGCCGGAGTTGAACAGGCGCATCAGGTCATCGGTCAGCGAGAGGTAGAACCGGGACTCGCCTGGGTCGCCCTGGCGTCCGGAACGGCCGCGGAGCTGGTTGTCGATGCGGCGGGACTCGTGGCGTTCGGTGCCGAGCACGTAGAGTCCGCCCAGGTTCAGGACTTCCTCGTGCTCGTCCTTGACGGCCTGCTTGGCAGATTCGAACGCCTCGGGCCAGGCGGCCTCGTATTCCTCGGAGTTATCCTCCGGGTCCAGGCCCCGCTTGGCCAGTTCGGCGACGGCGGTGAACTCGGCGTTGCCGCCGAGCATGATGTCGGTACCGCGGCCGGCCATGTTGGTCGCGACCGTGACGGCGCCCTTGCGGCCGGCCTGGGCCACGATGGACGCTTCCCGGGCATGGTTCTTGGCGTTCAGGACCTCGTGCCGGACGCCTTCCTTGGCCAGCAGACGGGAGAGGTATTCGCTCTTCTCGACGCTGGTGGTGCCGACGAGGACCGGCTGGCCCTTTTCGTGGCGTTCGGTGATGTCCTTGACGACGGYGTCGAACTTGACCGTCTCGTTCTTGTAGACGAGGTCGGCCTGGTCGATCCGGGTCATGTCGCGGTTGGTGGGGATGGCAACGACGCCGAGCTTGTAGGTGCTCATGAACTCGGCGGCCTCGGTCTCGGCCGTGCCGGTCATGCCCGCGAGCTTGTCGTACATGCGGAAGTAGTTCTGCAGCGTCACCGTGGCGAGCGTCTGGTTCTCGGCCTTGATCTCGACGCCTTCCTTGGCTTCGATGGCCTGGTGCATGCCCTCGTTGTAGCGGCGGCCGGCGAGGATGCGGCCGGTGTGCTCATCGACGATCAGCACCTCGCCGTCAAGGATGACGTAGTCCTTGTCGCGCTTGAACAGTTCCTTGGCCTTGATGGCGTTGTTCAGGAAGCCGATCAGCGGGGTGTTGGCGGACTCGTAGAGGTTGTGGATGCCGAGGTAGTCCTCGACCTTTTCAATGCCGGCCTCGAGGACACCGACGGTGCGCTTCTTCTCATCGACCTCGTAGTCGGTCTCGGCGTGCAGGCGCGTGACCACCTTGGCGAATTCGCTGTACCAGCGGTTGGTGTCCCCCTGGGCCGGGCCGGAGATGATGAGCGGGGTGCGGGCCTCGTCGATGAGGATCGAGTCCACTTCGTCGACGACGGCGAAGTGGTGGCCGCGCTGGACGAGCTCGGACTTGTCCCACGCCATGTTGTCGCGCAGGTAGTCGAAGCCGAATTCGTTGTTGGTGCCGTAGGTGATGTCCGCGGCGTACTGTTCGCGGCGCACCGCGGGATCCTGGTTGGACAGGATGCAGCCGCTGGTCAGGCCGAGGAAGCGGTAGACACGGCCCATGAGGTCGGACTGGTATTCGGCGAGGTAGTCGTTCACGGTGATGACGTGGACGCCGTTGCCGGCGAGGGCGTTGAGGTAGGCCGGAGCGGTGGCCACCAGGGTCTTGCCTTCACCGGTCTTCATTTCGGCGATGTTGCCCAGGTGCAGGGCGGCGCCGCCCATGAGCTGGACATCGAAGTGGCGCATGCCAAGGGTACGGGATGAAGCTTCGCGGACAGCCGCGAAGGCTTCGGGCAGCAGATCGTCCAGCTTCTCGCCGGCCTGGTGGCGTTCGCGCAGGCGGTCAGTTTCTTCACGGAGCTCGGCATCCGTGAAGGTCTGGAAGGAGCTCTCCAGGGCATTTATGGAATCGGCATAGTTCCGCAGTTGCCGCAGGGTTCTTTTGTCACCTGTGCGGAGAAGTTTTTCGATAAGTGATGCCACGTGAAGTTGCTCCCAGTCTCAAGCTGCCGAATTCTGGCGTGTTTAGTCTACGGGAGAGACGCAGGGCCGGTGGCGCCTGTTCCCTCACAGCGGATAGTGCGAATTACCGGGCAGCGACGGCTTCGGCGAGCGCCGGCGCGAGGTTCCCCGTTGGCGAGACAACTACCCCGTCCAGCCCCAGCCACTCTGCCATGAGCTGCAGTTCCGCGGCGAGTTCGACGGCGGTGTCCGCCGGCGCGCCGGCTTCCGCATGGGCGGTCCTTACCAGGAGCAGGCCGCCGGCCCGGTCCGCTTTGAGGTCCACCCGGGCGACGATCGCGTCGCGGAGCAGGAACGGCAAAACGTAGTAGCCGTACTTCCGCTTCGGCTCGGGCGTGTAGATCTCGATCCGGTAGTGGAACCCGAACAGCTCCTCGAGCCGCCGGCGTTCGAACACCAAGGAGTCGAAGGGGCTCAGGAGCGCCCGGCCGGTGGCTGAGCGCGGAAGCTTCGCCTCCGCGTGGCGGTACAGGGGCCGGTCCCAGCCGGCCACTGCGACCGGTTCCAGCCTGCCGCTGTCCACGAGGTTCCGCACTGCCACGGCGGCTGCCTTCTGCGGGGTCCGGAAATAGTCCGCGAAGCACCGCACGGTCCCAATACCGTGGGCCCGGGCCGCGGCGTCGATCAGCCGGTCCATCGCGGCAGCCGCGTCCGGTTCTGGCGCCGCCGCTTCCACGCCCGGGCCGGGGAGCACCCTGGCGGTGAGGGTGTAGCGCCGTTCGAAGGATTCGGTCCGGGAGGAGGCGGAGACCACGCCCTCTTCGAAGAGATGTTCCAGCACCCTTTTGACGGCGTTCCAGTTCCAGCCCCAGTTCTCCCGCTGCTGATCCTCCACGTGGCCGAGCCGGGCTGTGAGTTCGGCGGCGGTCATCGGTTTCCCGGCGGCCAGGGTTTCCAGCACCTTGGCCGCCACCCCGTTGCGCAGTTCGGGGTCCATGCTGTGCGCGCCCACCCATTTGCGGTTCTGCCACTGCACGAGGTCGTGGAAGTGGTCCGGCCGGATGAAGCAGGCTTCGTGGGCCCAGTACTCCATCATCCGGGGCGGGTGGGTCCCCGCCATCCGCGCCAGGATCGCTCGGTCGTAGTTGCCGAGCCGCGAGAAGAAGGGCAGGAAGTGGCTGCGGGACACCACATTGACGGAGTCGATCTGGACCAGGTGCAGCCGGGTAAAGGTACGGCCCACCGCCCGTGCGCTCACGGGTCCGGCGGGCCGTTCCTTCTCCAATCCCTGGGCTGCCAATGCGATCCGCCGTGCCTGTGCCAGGCTCAGCGATGCTTGCACGTTAGTCCCTTCGTCGGAAAAGTCTGCACCAGCTTATGCGCTGGCGGGCTCATCCTCTGAACGGTAGGCCAGGATTTTCTCTTCC
Organism: Arthrobacter sp. P1_B3; assembly: GCF_056406615.1. Classification (NCBI taxonomy): domain Bacteria; kingdom Bacillati; phylum Actinomycetota; class Actinomycetes; order Micrococcales; family Micrococcaceae; genus Arthrobacter; species Arthrobacter sp. P1_B3. The sequence continues at coordinate 118,724 of NZ_JBFTZV010000004.1, forward strand.
AGACTCGAATGTCCGGGCTCGCACGTCTGGTCAAGGGAGATGACCCCGTAGGTCCAGCCGTCACGGCGATACACGACCGACGGCGCCTTGGTCTCCTTGTCCACGAAAAGGTAGAAGTCGTGACCCACAAGTTCCATGTTGTCGACGGCGTCATCGAGGGTGAGTTGGGCCGCGGCGAACACTTTCCTGCGGATCAGCACGGGCGAATCGCCGGCCGGAATATCGTTTTCGACATCGTACGGCGACTTCTCTGCCGCCGGCGCCTGGGCCTGAAGCTGTTGCGCCGCCTCCACGTAGAGCGGTTCGCTGGGGCTCGCCGGCTCCAGGGCTGCCGTGGCCTCGGTGACGGACTTCGGCGTGTGCCGGCCGTGGTGGACCTTTCTGCGGTCCCTGGCCCTGCGCAGGCGTTCAAGAAGCTTGTTGTAAGCGAGATCGAACGCAGCGAACTTGTCGGCGGCACTCGCTTCTGCGCGGATTACTGGGCCGCGCCCCAGGACTGTCAACTCAACCGTGAGCGATTCGGCGGTCTGGCGGGCTTTGGTCTCTTTGGTGACCTTCGCGTCTACCCTCTGGACCTTGTCTCCCAACGACGCGATCTTTGAGATCTTGTCGTCGGCATATTCGCGGAACCGGTCTGAGACCGTCAAGTTGCGTCCGCTGATCATGAACTCCATGGTGCCCTCCAAATGACTTCGGTGACACGACGGCGGTACTTCCCGGGGCCGATCTGACTGACAGTCGAGCCCCTTTCCGAGCCGCTATCGACAGGTACATCTGTTCTTGGTACCCATCTTCGACGTTAGTTCATAGACACCTGTTATTCATCCTTTTACGGTTTATTTTTTTGCGTCCCGCCGTTCCCCTGCGCCACCGCGGGGCTGGCGGCGCCGACGTCGGCGGTGGCCGGCGGGCGTGTCGCGGCCACCACGACGGCGCCGCTGACAATGGCCCCTGCGGCCCGAAGCGCACGGGCCGCCTCCGCCAAGGTGGCACCGGTGGTCAGCACGTCATCGACGATGATGCAGGAACGTCCCACGACTCGGGCAGGCCATGGGCCGGACCTGGTCCGCATGGATCCGCGTACGCGCCGGGCGCGGGCACCCCGGCCCAGTCCTTTCTGTCCGCCGGACAGGTAGCCGTCCGCTTTCCGGCCGGCCCGCAACCAGTCCAACAGTGGCAAGGCGGGGGGCATCCGGCTCCGCGCGGGCGGCATGGTTTTCCGAAGCGCGTCCGCGACGGTGAATCCTGGGATTGCATGGCCGCGGACCAGCCGACGGAGCAGGAGGTGGACGGGACTGAATCCCCGCTTGCGGAATGCGGCGGTGCTCGTGGGCACGGGGACGAGGACGAGTCCCTGCGCCGGCCCGGCCGCGGCATGGAGCGCCCGCGCCAGGCCCCGGGCCAGCTCGGCGCCCAGCCGGGCCTGCCCGTGGCTTTTGAAGGACAGCAGGCACTGCGCCAGCTCGGCCCGGTACGCCCCGGCCGCCACCACGGGCAGCAGCACGGACCCGTCCATATCCATCAGGGCCGGAGCCTGGGCCTCTGCCCGGAAAGGCCTCAGCGTCAGCAGGCGGAGCTTCCGGGAGCACGCGCCGCAGAGTGCCAAGTCCTCCGCCCCGCAGCAGGCGCAGTCCACTGGAAGGGCCAGGGCGAGCACCTCCGCCGCTGCCTCGGCCGTCAGGTCGCACAGCCTCGCCAGCGGCCGCGCGTAGCTGCCGCGGTGTCGCGCCGCTGTCGGTGCGGGCGGGGCAAGGTCCGGGTCCGCGGCCGGCCGCCCCTGGCCGGCGCCCTGGCCCGTGTGGCTGTTCATCCTTCGATCCTGGACCGTGGGCGCCCCCGGTTATAGCCCCGCGGCCCGCTATGTGGACAACACGCCGTCCGGCGCCCTCACCGGCCCTGGCTGGTAGCCGCCCACCAATAGCGGCCCACGGATAGCGGCCCAGCGCCGCGGCCCGAAGGCGCTGGCTCGGAAGGCGCCGCCGCCCGAAGGCGCTGGGTCAGAAGGCGCTGGCTCAGAAGGCGCTGGGTCAGCCGGGGAAGGACGGGTCGATAGGGCCCTTGAGCTGCGGTGACCAGCCGTTGCCCAGCCGCTGGAAGATCCCCTCGGCGGACTGGCCGTAGAGCTCGGATGTCCCGTTGCCTGCGCTGAGGGCCGTCAGTCCGGGCCACGGTGCCAGCTGCTGCGGCTGCGCCGAGGTCAGGGACAACAGTTCCGGCGAGACGGCATCGCTGCCGGAAGCCTTCATGACCGCGACCGTGGTGTCATCCACCCAGACCCCTTGATCCGGATCCCGGGGAGTCAGGAGAGTCAGGGGCGTGGTCAGATCCCTCGGGGTGCCGTCCGCGTTCCGGATGATCCCGGTGATCTGGACCTTGCTCTTGCCGTTCTGCTCCGAAATGACCAGTGCACGCGTACCGTCCCGGGAAATCCGAAACTCCTTGACGGTCCGGCCGGCGAGCCATCCCGGCGACAGGGTCACGGTGGGCACGCTGGCGTTCTCCGCCACACCGACCGGCCGGTAGGCCACTACCTCGGTGGCGCCGGCAGCACCCGGCCCGGCGGTCCAGACCCAGTCGTAGCGGCCGAACGAAGGCCGGGACAGCGTAGCCCGCGTGGACAGTGCCCTGGCGGGCTGGCCCGGAACGATCGAGTACATCGTGGTGCGGGCGGCGTTGAGGAACGCGGCGGCCTGGGACTCGGTCGACTCCGCCGGGGCCCGTGGTGACAGTGCCGCGACGGACTGGATGTCCGGCAGCGGTGAGAGCCTGTTGTTCTCGTACCGGACCAGGTCATTGTTGCTGACGGCGATCTGGTAAGCGGGGACGCTTTCGTCCCGGACCGGAGGCAGGACCGTGCCGTTGTCCTCGACGCGCACCAGGTCCTGATTGGCACGGAGCTCAACATTGACGACATCCGGCTGGCTGCGGAACGTCAGGGCCAGCTGTGTCTGCATCCGCAGCCGGTCCTCGTTGGAGGCCTCCACCAGGTCCTTGGCGGTGAGATCCACCTGCGCGGCACCGGAGACGACGGGCACAGACTCGCGGGCCAGCTTGATGCCCGAGGGGAACGCGCTGACGACGGCGCCCTTGAGGTAGGGGGCGGGGCCGCCCAGGAGGGCGCTCGTCATCGCCTTGACGGTCTTCTTCCGGATGAACCACCGGACATCGGGTACGGCGTACGTGAATGTGGGGTCGTAGAAGTAGATCGGGTAGGCGCCGTAGATGACCTTGAAGGTCTCTTCCGGAATGGCCGTGCCGTCCGGGAGATCGGAGATTCGCCACTCGCCGTCCACCTGGGTCAGGGTGACGGGGATGTTTTCGGTAGTGCCCTCGGGAAGCTGCGTGGCCACGCCGTCGGCGTCCACCGAATAGGCGACGTCGAGCTGGTAGTTGAAGACGTTTTCGACGCCGGTGGCCACCACAGCGGCCTTCCGGAAGACGAGCGCCCGCTGGTCCGGCTTCCACGCCACCGATGAAGCCTGCGTGAGGTACTGCCGGGCCACGGCGTAGTCGTCCTCGTAGCCGCTGCCGGCGAGGTAGAAGTCCTCGATCACTGCTTCGGGTCCGGCGCCGGGACGGGGCGCGGCCGGGAAGAAGACCGGGGCGTTGGGGTTTCCCGCACTCTCGTCCGTGCTCTTGCCCACCGGCCCCGAGCGCGGAATCTGGGCGCACGAGGTCAACAGGAGCAGGAGGAGAGCCAGCAGCGCAGCCCCCACGCGGGTGAACTTGCCCGAAACCCCGTTCATGCCCTGCCCTCCATGCCGGTTTCCCGGGGGCCGGCCGAGCCGCCGTCCGGGGTTGCCCCGCCGACGGCGCCGCCGCCGTCGCCAGAAAAGTCGCCACTAAATCCCCTGAACCCGTCAGCCATGGTCCCGCGGGCCGCGGCCCCTGGTGTCCCGGCCCCTGGTGTCGCGGCCGGGGTCTCCGCGGACCGTTGCGGGTCCAGCAAGACCATGGTCCGCTGGCGGCCCGTCTCCGGGAGCCCGACGTTGACGGGTTCGAGGTGGAGCGGGGACCTGGTGATCGGCTCATGCCGGCGCAGCGGAAGGGTCAGGCGGAAGTTCGACCCGTGGCCCTTGCTCCCCCAGGCCTGCAGCCAGCCGTCGTGGAGCTTGGTGTCCTCGGCGGCGATGGACAGCCCCAGCCCGCTGCCGCCGGTGGTGCGGGCACGGGCGGGATCGGCGCGCCAGAAGCGGTCGAAGACGCGGGCCGCCTCAGCCGGTGTCATGCCGATTCCGTGATCCCGTACGGCCACGGCCACTGCTGTGTCGCTTGCGGCCACCGAGATGTTCACCGGGCGGCCCTCGCCGTGTTCGAGGGCGTTCAGGATCAGGTTGCGGAGGATTCGGTCGATCCTGCGGTCGTCCATGTCGACAATGACGCTCCCGGCCGGGGCGTTGAGGGTAACGGCGGAGCCGTATTCGGCGGCGACGGGTGCCACTCCCTCAATGACGTGCGCGACGAGCTGCACAATGTCCGTGGGTTCGGCGTCGAGGGTGGCTGCGCCGGCGTCGAAGCGGGAGATTTCCAGCAGGTCCGCCAGGAGCGACTGGAAGCGTTCCACCTGATTGTAGAGCAGCTCCGCGGACCGCTTGTTGATGGGGTCGAAGTCCTCGCGGGCGTCATAGAGGACTTCCGCGGCCATGCGCACGGTGGTGAGCGGCGTGCGGAGCTCGTGGGAGACATCGGAGACGAACCGCTGCTGCATTTGCGAGAGCGTGGCCAGCTGCGTGATTTGTTCCTGAAGGCTTGCGGCCATGTGGTTGAACGAGGCACCAAGCCGGGCGACCTCGTCCTCGCCCTTGACCACCATGCGCTCCTGCAGCTGTCCGGCCGCGAGCTTCTCGGAGACGACGGCAGCATGGCTGACCGGGCTGACCACGTTGCGGGTGACATACCAGGCGACGCCGCCGATCATGAGCACCAGCACGGCACCGCCGGCCAGCAGGACGTTCTGGATCTCGTCCAGCGTCTTCTGCGCCGTGTTGAGGTCATAGATGAGGTAGAGCTCGTAGACGGTGCCGTTGAAGGTCACCTTGTTGCCGACGGCGATGCCGGGCCGGTCTTCGGTCCCCACGGGGAACTGCGTGGACGCCCAGTACTGGTCCTTGCCCGAGTTCTGCACGGCCTTGCGCAGGTCCGGGGGGATGACGCCGATGGTGAGTTGGTCCGAGGCCCGGGATTCAACCCAACGGTTGCGCGGCTTGGTCTGCTCCGGCATTGCCTCGAAGACGTAGCGCCTCTGGATCACGGATCCGCGGCCTTCGACCGCGTTCAGGGTGTCATAGACCAGGGTGATGACGCTGGACTGGTCCGTGACCTGGGCGCCGTCGAACGTGTCCTGGACCTGCTTGACGTTGTAGCGCGTCTCGGATTCGGCCTGGGCGAGCCGTTCCTGGAACAGGTTGTTGGCGATCTGGTTGGACAGGTACGCGCCCACTACCGCGAATGAACCAATGGCCAGCATCAGCGTGGTCAGGACGGTGCGGAACTGCAGCGAACGCCGCCACTTCCGCTGCACGGCCCGGAGCAGGTACCTGATACCGGGCAAGAGACGCTGCATCGCGGTACGGACCAACCGCGCGACCCTGACGCCAACGATCCTCGCGCGTTTTGCCCACAACCGGGTCCGGAAGGCGAGTCCGCGCCGAAGTCCCGGCCCGCTGCCGGCAGGCGGCGTTCCGTGCCCGGGTGGGGTGGACGGCCCTGCGGTTGACGACGCGGATGACTTTGCGGATGATGCCGCGGATGGCTCTGCCGTCGTCGTGTCCGGCGCTGTGTCCGTGTCTATGGCCTGCCGGACACCGCGGTCCGCAGGCTCAGGAACCTGCTTTATAGCCGACACCACGGACCGTCAATACAACTTCGGGAGCTTCGGGGTCACGTTCGATCTTCGACCTCAGCCGCTGGACATGGACGTTGACCAGCCGGGTGTCTGCGGCGTGCCGGTAGCCCCAGACCTGCTCCAGGAGCAGCTCACGGGTGAACACCTGCCACGGCTTGCGGGCCAGGGCGACGAGGAGGTCGAACTCCAGCGGGGTCAAGGAAATCCGGTCATTGCCGCGGCTGACCAGGTGGCCGGCGACGTCGATCGTAACGTCGGCGATCCGCAGGGTTTCCGGAGCCTTCTGGTCACCCGGACGGAGCCGGGCCCGGACCCGGGCGACAAGCTCGGCGGGTTTGAACGGCTTGGGCACGTAATCATCGGCCCCGGACTCGAGGCCGCGGACCACATCCGAGGTATCCGCCTTGGCGGTCAGCATCACGATCGGGACGTCAGACTCGGCACGGACCTGCCGGCAAACCTCAATGCCGTCCATTCCCGGAAGCATGAGGTCGAGCAGGACGAGGTCCGGCTTGGAGGCGCGGAACACGTCCAGCGCCTGTCCGCCGTCCGCGCAGAAGACGGGTTCAAAGCCGTCATTGCGCAGCACAATACCGATCATCTCGGCGAGCGCCTCGTCATCATCCACTACCAGAATGCGTGCCTTCATAGTTATATATTCCCCCATTGAATTGGCTTTGTCGTATCGGGCGGCCCACCGGCATGGCGCAGGCGGGCCTGCCACCGACGCCGGACCCCGCCGATGCACGGGACGCTGTGACAATCGCCGCGTTGTCCTGCATGCTGTGGACAGGCCAAGTGAACCGGCCCGGACCGCAGGAGGAACCCGTGAACACCCCCATCTACGAGCGCGCCCTGGGCAGCGACTTTGCCCGACTACAGCCTGAGCTCCAAGACTACTTCGCCCTGGCACCGGGGTCGGGCCACTACGGCGTCGGCGAAGGGGTGTTCGACGTCGTCGGCTGCCGTCAGGCCTGGCTGCGTCCCCTGCTCCGGCTCACCACCGGCGAGCAGGCCTTCTTTCCCGAGTACGGCGAGGGCATTCGCTTCCGGATCGAGAACCACGCCCACCTGGACCCGTTCGGCAGGTCAAGCCTGACGGCCCGGCGGGAAATCTTCTTCCCCGGTACCACCCGGCTGTTTCAGGACACCACCAGTTTTGATGACTCCGGGTTTGATGACGGCGGGCACACGCCGGGGCTGGTCGACTATGTAGGGCGTTTCCGGCGGCTCGTCACGGACCTCAATCTCAGCGTCACGCCGGAGGGCCGGCTCCGGGGCGTGTCCGAGGCGTCCCGGCTGTTCCTGGGCCCGCTGCGGATTCCGCTGCCGGCCGCCGTCGATGCCAAGGCCTATGCCGAGCAGTGGTGGGAGCCCCAGGACGGCGGGCGGCACCGGATCCAGGTCAAGGTGATCCAGCCCCAGCTCGGCCTGGTACTGGTGTACGCCGGCCATTTCGACTACCGGCTCGAGCCCTACCCCGGTGGAGTTGCGACGCCGGGCTACCTGCCAGCGCACGCCCGTCCGGACGGCTGGGAGAGCAGGATCTGACGGGAGCATCCGGCGGCCCCGGCAGGCCCTGCGGCGCCGGCAGTCCCTTCGGCTGCGCTAGCCGAGGGCCAGCTGGTTGAGGCCGTCCGCCACCTGGGTCAGCCGGGTCAGGACCGCCGTCGCCGCGGCCGGTGAGTGCCCCGCCAGGCCCTCCGACGGCGTGACGCGCAGCGCCCCCAGCGTGGACGCGGGAAGACCCAGCTGCCGCCACGGGCGCCACACGTTTTCCACGACGTCGCCAACCCTGGGCAACCTCGCGGTGGGATCAGACACGTCCAGCGCGCCGGCCCAGAGCCGTTTGCCGGCCTCCACCGCGCCCGCGAGTTGTTCCCACTGGCGCGAGGTCAGGGCCCGGAGCGGCACGGCGATTCCGTCGGCGCCCGCCGCCAGGATCCGCTCGAAGGGCGCCTCGACTTCGGAGACGGCCACGACGGTTTCGACGGCGCCCGCGGCCCGGAGCGCGTCGACGACCAATTGCCAGGACTCGGTGACTTCCCGGCCCGGCACCGAGCGCAAGGTCCGGTAACCGCTGGAGGTGGGAATCGTGCCGGCCAGCACGGAGGCAATCTCCGGTTCGTCGATTTGCACCACGATCCGGGCACCGGGGGCAGCCTCTGCCACCCGTTTGAGATAGCCTTCCACACCCGCTGCCAGCGAAGCCGCAATCTCGCGGCGGGCGCCATAGTCGATCAGGGCCCGTTCCCCGTTGTGCAGGTGCAGGCCGGCGGCAAGGCTGAGCGGCCCGCGCAGCTGGATCTTGATATCCTCCGACGGCACTTCCTCGACCCCGATCACGTCCGCCAGGATGTTTATGTCGGTGGACAGGGCGGATTTCGCCCGCTGCAGGTCCTTGCCGGGACGGTCCACGAACCTCCAGCCATGCGGCTGGACGTCGACGGCCAGCTCCACGAGCAGGGACGCGGTCCGGCCTAAGGCATCTGAGCCGACGCCGCGGTCGGGAAGTTCGGCAAGGAACGGCAGATGCGGGCTGCCCAGTTCTCCGCGGATGATGCGGGCGGCCTCGGCCGGGTCCTCGCCGGGCCACGGGCCCAGGCCCGTCGCGGTCACTTGGCCCGGTGCGGGCGAGTCTGTTCCGGCCATGGCTAGGCGTCTGCGGCGCGGGCCGCGTCCGCGGAGCCGGAGGCCTGGGCGGCCTGATGGTCTTCGGCGATGGCCTCATGGTGGCGGATGACCTCACCGATGATGAAGTTCAGGAATTTCTCCGCGAACGCCGGGTCCAGGTGGGCCTCGGCCGCGAGATGCCGCAGCCGGGCGATCTGCGCCGTTTCGCGGCCCGGGTCCCCTGCGGGAAGCTTGTGCGCGGCCTTGAGGAAGCCGACCTTCTGGGTGGCCTTGAAGCGTTCGGCGAGGAGGAAGACGAGGGTAGCATCGATGTTGTCGATGCTTGAGCGGATCGACAACAGCTCCGCCATTACCGCGGGATCCACGGAACCGGCCAGGGAGCTTGCCGCCGGGTCGTAGGAATCGGTTTCAGGAAGATTGAGGTTCTGCTCGGTCATTGGTCCAGTCTAGGGGCACGGCGGCCAATGCCTCCCGCTGTTAAGCGCCGTTGCAGTCGGCCGCCGGAGACACCAAAATGGGCATGCCCACCGTTCGTTGAAAGGTGGGCATGCCCATTTGGCAGTGGCCCTGCACGAGCCAGGCCCGGCGCTGCATCGGCCCAGACTCGGTCGTGGCAGTTAGCTGTGGAGCACGGCCTTGAACGCCTCGCGGCGCCTGGCCTGTTCGTCGGGATCCGGAACAGGCAGCGAGGCGATGAGTTTCTTCGTGTAGTCGTGCTGCGGGTTGCCCATCACCTGGTTGCCGAGGCCCTGCTCCACCATCTTTCCCTTGTAGAGCACGCCGACCCAGTGGGAGAGCATGTCCACCACGGCGAGGTCGTGGCTGATGAACAGGCACGCGAAGCCGAACTCCTGCTGGATCTCCTTGAACAGCTCCAGCACCACGGCCTGCACGGACACGTCCAGGGCCGACGTCGGCTCATCGGCGATGAGCAGCTTCGGGTTCAGGATGAGCGCCCGCGCCAGCGAGGCGCGCTGGCGCTGCCCGCCGGAGAGTTCGTGCGGGAACCGGTCAGCGTACGACGCCGGCAGCTGCACGGACTCGAGCAGCTCGCCGACCCGCTTGCGCGCCTCAGCCGCGGTCGGTTTGGAGTGGATGATCAGCGGTTCCGCCACGCAGTCGCCGATGGTCAGCTGCGGGTTGAACGAGGCCGCCGGGTCCTGGAACACGAAGCCGATCTCCTTGCGGAGCGGCTTGAAGGTGCGCTCCTTGAACTTCAGCATTTCGTAACCCAGCACGTTCAGGCTGCCCCCCGTGGTCCGATTGAGACCCGCGATCGCCCGGCCGATGGTGGTTTTGCCGGAACCCGACTCCCCCACGAGACCGAAAACTTCGCCTTCAGACACGGTGAAGCTGACGCCGTCGACGGCCTTGAAGGCCGGACTGCCCAGCCGCCCAGGGTACTCGATGGTCAGGTTCTTGGCCTCAACTAGCACTTTGCCGCCCTGGTGGGCGCGTTCCACCATGCCCTCCGACGCGGAGTTGCGGCCCAGGTGCGGCACAGCGGCGAGGAGCTTCTTGGTGTAGTCCTCCTTGGGCTGGGCGAAGAGCACCCGTGAGGATGCCTCCTCCACGACGTCGCCCTGGTACATGACCACGACGCGGTCGGCGAGGTCGGCGACAACGCCCATATTGTGCGTGATCAGCACGATGGACGTTCCGTAGTTGTCGCGCAGGTCCCGCAGCAGTTCAAGGATCTCGGCCTGCACGGTGACGTCCAGGGCAGTCGTCGGCTCGTCCGCCACGATGAGGCCAGGGTTCAGGGCCAGCGCTGCGGCAATCACAACGCGCTGTTTCTGGCCGCCCGAGAACTGGTGCGGGTAGTAGTTGACCCGCGTTTCCGGGTCCGGGATGCCCACTTTGCGGAGGGCTTCAATTGCCCGCGCCTTGGCTTCCTTGGCCGAGACCTTGCTGCGGCCGCCGGTGCCGGCGTGTGCGCGGATTCCTTCGGCGATCTGCCAGCCCACGGTGAAGACCGGGTTAAGGGCGGTGGATGGTTCCTGAAACACCATGGCCACATCGCGGCCCCGGATCTCCCGCAGTTTCGCCTCGCTGACGCTGATGACGTTGTTGCCGTTGATCAGAACCGCGCCCTGGCTGATGGCCGTCTCCGGCAAGAGCCCCAGGATGGTCTTGGCCGTCACAGTCTTGCCGGATCCCGATTCGCCAACGATGGCCACGACCTCGCCGGGGTTGACCTGGAGGCTGACGTCTTTGACGGCGTACACATCCCCGGCATCAGTGGCGAACGTGACCTTGAGGCGGTCGATGTCCAGGACCGGGCCTGCGCCCTGGCCGGGCTTGTCGATGTTGATGGTCATAGAACTCTCGATTCTGCTTCGAGTGCAGCCTGGGCACCGGCGGTGGAGTCAGGTCCGCCCTTGCCTGCCACAGCCTTCTTGCGGCCCCGCAGGCGGGGATCGTTGAGGTCGTTGATGCTCTCACCGACGAGGGTCAGCCCAAGCACGGTCAGGACGATCGCCGTACCGGGGTAAACACCGGTCCACCAGATGCCCGAGGAGGCGTCTGCTATGGCCTTGTTCAGGTCGTAACCCCACTCGGCGGCGGACGTCGGTTCGATGCCGAACCCCAGGAAGCCGAGGCCCGCCAGGGTCAGGATGGCCTCGGACGCATTCAACGTGAAAATCAATGGCAGCGTGCGCGTTGCGTTCTTGAAGATGTGCCGACCCATGATGCGAATGCTTGAGGCACCCACCACCTTGGCTGACTCGACGTACGGCTCCGCCTTTAGCCGTATGGTCTCGGCCCGGATGACGCGGAAGTACTGCGGGACGAACACCACCGAGATGGAGATGGAGCAGGCAACAATGCCTCCCCAGAAACTGGACTGGCCGTGGCTGATGACGATTGACATCACGATGGCCAGCAGCAGGGACGGGAAAGCGTAGATCGCATCGGCGATCACCACGAACACCCGGTCGAGCCAGCCGCCGAAGTACCCGCTGACAAGGCCGAGGGCTACGCCGAGGAAAATCGACATGGCCACGGCGACGATGATGACCACCGCGGCGGTCTGGGCACCCCAGAGCACTCGGGAATAGACGTCATAGCCACCCACCGTGGTGCCCCAGATGTGCGCCGGGCTGGGGGGCTGCTGTGTCGGGAAGGGACCCGCGGCGTCGCTGAGCTGGGCAAACCCGTAGGGCGCGATCCACGGCGCAAACACGGCGACGAGCAGGAAGACGACGGACAGGACCAGGCCGGTGACGAGCATGCCGCGCTGAAGCCCGACGCTCGAGCGGAAATGCGAGATCACCGGCAGCCGGTAGAAGAGGGGCTGCTTGCGCCCGCTTACTTTGGTTGCATTCATGGCTAGTACCTCACTCGCGGGTCGATCAGGGCTGCGACGACGTCCACGATGAAGTTCGTGACGGCAACGATGACCGCCAGCATTACAACGATTCCCTGGACGGCGACGAAGTCGCGGGCGTTCAGGTATTGCACCAGCTGGTAGCCGAGGCCCTTCCACTCGAAGGTGGACTCCGTGAGGACGGCGCCGCCTAGCAGGAGGGCAATCTGGAGCCCCATGACCGTGATGATCGGGATGAGGGCCGGTTTGTAGGCATGCTTGGTCACGAGGCGGTAATTACTAACGCCACGGGACCTGCCGGCCTCGACGTAGTCCTTGCCGAGTGTGCCGATGACGTTGGTGCGGACCAGCCGCAGGAAGACCCCTGCCGTCAGCAGCCCCAGGGTGAGTGCGGGGAGGACTGAATGGGCCGCGACGTCGCCGAACGCGGCCATGTTGCCGCTGCGCAAGGCATCCAGCCAATAGATCCCGGTCGGTGCGGCCAGGCTTCCCATGGCCAGTTCGGTCCTGGTGGAGGCCCGTCCTGCGACGGGCAGCCAGCCGAGCCAGACGGAGAAGGCCAGCTTCATCAGCAGGCCAGCGAAGAATACCGGGGTGGCATAGCAGAGGATGGCGAAGAACCGCAGGACGGCGTCGGGCGCCTTATCGCGCTTGTAGGCGGAGATGAGCCCGAGCGGGATGCCGACCAAGAGCGCCACGATGAGGGCATTGATGGCCAGTTCCAGGGTTGCCGTGCCAAAGGTGATGATCATTTCGACAACGGGCCGGCGGTCGGTGATGGTGGTGCCGAAATTGCCGGTCGCCACCTGGCCAACGTATTCGAGGTACTGCACGAGGATCGGGCGGTCGTAGCCGGCCTCGTGGATGCGCTGCGCGAGCGCCTCCGGGGGAAGCCTGCCGCCCTGGGCTGCGGTGATGGGGTCGCCGATGACCCGCATCAGGAAGAAGACCAAAGTCACCAAAATGAAAATGGTCGGAATGATCAGGAAGAACCGGACCAGGATGTAGGTCCCCAAGCCCCCACCCGAGGATTTTTTCTTGGACGGAAGAAGTCCGTCGGCGTCGTTTAGCGGCGCCTCAGTCAATGTTGTCATTGGTACCTAAGATTGTGCTGTCGCGGCCTTGGGCGGGCCGGCGTGAACTGCGGGGTGCGGCAATGACCAGCAAAGGCGGGGCGCCTTGAGGGCGCCCCGCCTCGCAGGCTGGTCAGGACAGCAAGGATGCAGCCTTACTTGGAAATAGTTCCCAAACGGAACTTGAAGGAGGCATCGAGGGTGGAATCGACACCCTTGACACCGCTGCCGGAAATGGCAACCTGCGCGCCCTGGAGCAACGGAAGCGTGGAGATGTCCTTGGCGAGGGCATTCTGCGCATCCTTGATCGTGGACTCGCGTTCAGTCTTATCAACGGTGGTGAGCTGCTTGCTGATCAGGTCGTTGACGGTCGGGTTGTTGTAGTGGTTCTTCAGGAAGCCGCCCTCCGGGAAGAACGGGGTCAGGTAGTTGTCGGCGTCGCTGAAGTCCGGGAACCAGCCAAACTGGAACAGCGGGTATTCATCGGCGCGGCTGGCCTTGCTGTAGGTGACCCATTCCGTGGACTGCAGGTTGACCTTGAACAAACCGGACTTCTCCAGCTGGTCCTTGATCATGGCGTACTCGTCGCCGGAGGACTTGCCGTAATGGTCCGGGTTGTACTGCAGGTTCATCGAGACGGGGGTCGTCACACCGGCGTCGGCCAGGACCTTCTTGGCCTTGTCCAGACTCGGCTTGCCGGCGTCGCCGTATGCGTCCTTGAACGATTCGTTGGCACCGAGGAAACCGCTGGGAACGTTGGAGTACAGCGGCAGGTACGTGCCCTTGTAGACCTGGTCCGCGATGGACTGGCGGTCAACGAGGTTCGCGATGGCCTGGCGGACGGCGAGCGCCTTGGCCGGATCTGCATCCGGAGCCTTGGCGCCGAACGGCATGGTGTCGTAGTTGAACGTGATGTAGCGGATTTCGCCGCCGGGGCCAACGTTGACCTTGACCTTGGAGTCCTTCTTCAGGTCATCGACGTCGGTGGCGCTCAGACTGCGGTTCGCGACGTCGATGTTCCCCTGCTGGATGTCCAGCTTCATGTTGGTGGGGTCGGCGTAGTACTTGATCGTGGCGGCATCGTTGGCCGGCTTGCCGAGGACTCCCTGGTAGTCAGGGAATGCCTTAAAGCTGACCAGCTCGTTCTTCTTGTACGTGTCGATCACGTACTGGCCGTAGAACGCCTTGGCCTTGACGATCGAGTCGTCGTCAAGCAGTTTGTCGGCCGGGAAGACTTCATCGTCTACGATCGGCGCGGCGGGGCTGCTGAGGATCTGAGCGAAGGTCTGGTCGTTCGCCTGCTTCAGCTTGAAGACCACGGTGTTGGCATCGGGGGCGGTGATGCTTTCGATGTTGGTCAGCAGGCTTGCGGGACCGGCAGGATCGTTGATCTTGGTCTGCCGGTCGAAGGAGAACTTGACGTCCTTGGAGTCGAGCGTGTGGCCGTTGGCCCACTTGAGGCCCGGCTTGAGCTTGACCGTGTACTCGGTCGGCGAGGTGAAGGACGCGGACTCGGCCAGGTCCGGCACGGGATCTGCGCTGCCGGGCTTCGAGTTGAGGAGGAAGGAGTAGATCTGGTTCATCACCATGAACGAACCGTTGTCATACGCGCCCGCCGGATCCAAGGCAGTGACCTTGTCCGTGGTGCCGTAGGCGATCGGACCGCTAGCTGCGGCTGATGACCCGCCAGCGCCGCCGGTCGGCCCGGTGCAGGCCGTCAGTGCAAAGGCGGAAACCCCGGCCAGCGCGATGACGCTCTGCCAGGCCTTTTTGTTCATTGCCATCTGTGAACTTTCTGTTCGATGCGTTCTAGCGCAGCCCGAAGTGAAACGAGTGACTCGTCGGGCGGCACGCTTTGCTGATCCCTAGATTCAACCAGACAATCATTCGGTGAAACGTTGCATTTTGTGAGTTGAGACACAAAATTTACACGATTCGAAGGTTTCTCTCATTTTCTTCAGGATTCCGCCCGGATCTTCGGCAGGGTCCTGCGCATCCGGACGCCTGGACGGCCGAGGCCACACGACAAAGGGCCCCGCCACGTGGCGGGGCCCTTCGCTGGATTCGGTGTGGCGGGCGCCTAAAGCGCTGCCCGCTGCAGCGAGCGCGCGGCATCGATTGTGGCCTGGCCCAGCACGCGGCTGCCCTGGTAGAGCACCACGGTCTGGCCGGGAGCCACGCCGCGCAGCGGCTCGGTGAGGGTGACCACAAGCTCGTCCCCCGCCATGTGGGCGCGGGCCGGGACGGGGTCGCCGTGGGCACGGACCTGGGCGTAGCAGTCGAACTCCTCGCCAGTGGCCACTTCGGCGATGGGCAGCCCCGCCCAGGAGACCTTGATGCCGCGGATTTCGTCGATGGCGAGCAGCGCCTCCGGGCCCACGACCACCTTGTTTTCCTTGGGCCGGATCTCCAGCACGAACCGTGGCTTGCCGTCCGCGGCCGGGGTGCCCAGCTTCAGGCCCCGGCGCTGGCCCACGGTGAACGCGTTGGCGCCCGGGTGCTCGCCGACCTTCGCCCCGGACTCGTCCACGATGTCGCCCGTGGTCATTTCGATCTTCTCGGCGAGCCAGCCGGCGGTGTCGCCGTCGGGGATGAAACAGATGTCGTGGCTGTCGGGCTTGTTCGCCACCGAGAGGCCGCGGCGCTCCGCCTCCGCGCGCACCTCGGCTTTGGACGGCGTCTCCGCGAGCGGGAACATCGAGTGCTTGAGCTGTTCGTGGGTCAGCACGCCCAGCACATAGCTCTGGTCCTTGGCCCAGTCCGCAGCACGGTGCAGCTCGGGGTTGCCGTCGGCGTCGGTGATGACCTTGGCGTAGTGGCCGGTGCAGACGGCATCGAAGCCCAGGGCGATGGCCTTCTCCAGCAGGGCGGCGAACTTGATGCGCTCGTTGCAGCGCATGCACGGATTGGGAGTGCGGCCGGCGGCGTATTCATCGATGAAATCCTGGACCACATCTTCCTTGAACCGCTCGGAAAAGTCCCAGACGTAGTAGGGGATCCCGAGGATATCGCAGGCACGCCAGGCGTCACGGGAGTCCTCGATCGTGCAGCAGCCGCGGCTGCCGGTTCGCAGGGTGCCCGGCATCCGGGACAGCGCGAGGTGGACGCCGACGACGTCGTGCCCCGCCTCGACGGCGCGGGCGGCGGCAACGGCGGAATCAACGCCGCCGCTCATTGCTGCAAGAACTCGCATACTGGCTTTCTATAGGGTTCAGGGTGTCGCAGGCACCGGGCTGTGGCTCGCTGAAAGTCCGGGGAAATAGCACAATGCCTGCGACGCCATTCTATCGCCACGCCGAATCCTCCCCAAAAAGCCTTGACGGGGCCGCTTCCCGCTTCTAGCGTCAGGACTAGCGGTTTTAGAATCGGAAGCGCGCAGACGCGGGAATCGAGCGGACATGGCTGTTGAAAACATCGTGATCGTGGGCGGCGGACTGGCCGGTGCCACCGCAGCCAAGACATTGCGGGGGGAGGGATTCAGCGGCCCGGTGGTGCTGGTGGCCGCCGAGTCCCACCAGCCGTACCTACGCCCGCCGCTGTCCAAGGAGTACCTGCTGGGCAAGGCCGGCGACGACGCCCTGCCGGTGGTGCCCGAAGACTGGTACGACGCGAACGACGTCGACCTCCGGCTCGGCGTCCAGGTCACGGCTCTGGACCCGGCTGCCCGGGCCGTGGTTCTGGACGGCGGCGGGCAGCTGGAGTACGCCTCCCTGCTGCTCGCCACGGGAGCGCGGCCCAGAAGCATCCCCCTGCAAGGCATCGGGCTCGACGGCGTCAGCACGTTCCGGACGGTGGAGGACAGCCGGCGCCTCCACGCCCGCCTCGCCGACGGCGGCCTGAACGTGGTCATGATCGGGTCCGGCTGGATCGGGATGGAACTGGCCGCCGCCGCCAGCACCTACGGAAATTCCGTCACCCTGCTGGGGCTGGAGGAGGTGCCGCTCGGGGCGGCGATCGGCCCGGACCTGGGTGGCTTCTTCCGCGAGCTGCACGAGGCCCACGGCGTGCGGTTCCGACTTCCGGCGGCCGCTGCCGAGATTCAGGGGCGGTCAGGACGGGTCACCGGGGTGGTCACCGACGCAGGCGAGGTCCTGCCCGCCGACGTCGTGGTCATCGCCGTGGGCGTGGTGCCGGAGCTCAGCCTGGCCGAGGCGGCCGGCATCGGGATCCGCAACGGCATACTCACCGACGCGTCGCTGCGGACCTCGATGCCCGGGATCTTCGCCGCCGGCGACGTCGCCAATGCCCTGCACCCGTTCACCGGAGAGCACCACCGCAGCGAGCACTGGTCCAATGCCCTGGGTGGCGGCAAGGTGGCTGCCAAGGCGATGCTCGGCCTCGACGCCGCACTGGACACCATCCCGTACTTCTACACGGACCAGTACGACGTCAGCATGGAGTACTCGGGCTTCCCCACGCTGGTAGGCGGGCCACCGGTCATCCGCGGCTCGCTTGCGGACAAGGAGTTCATTGCCTTCTGGCAGCGGGGCGGCGAGGTGGTGGCCGGAATGAACGTCAACTGGCCCCGCTCCGCCAAGCCGCAGAAAGCGATCAAGGCGCTGATCAGCGCACGCACCCCCGTGAGCCCGGACCTGCTAGCCGATTCCTCGGCACCGCTGGATCAACTCCTGAATTAGCTCCCCGCGGAAGCCTGACGGGCAGATTCACGGGCCACCGTTCCCGCGGTCTGGATGCTGGACTCATGCCCGGCCATGCCGGCCTGGCGGGCCCGCGCGTAGGCGCCCGGCAGTGCGGCGAGCAGGGCATCGACGTCGGCGTCGGTCGAGGAATGCCCCAGCGTGAAACGCTGCGCACCCCTCGCCGTGTCCTCATCCAGGCCCATGGCCAGCAGCACATGTGAGGGCCTCGGAACACCTGCAGTGCAGGCGGAGCCCGTGGAGGATTCGACGCCGGCGAGGTCCAGCAGGAACAGCAGCGAGTCTCCCTCGCAGCCGGGGAACGTGAAATGCGCGTTGCCTGGCAACCTCCCGGGGCCCGGGGCGCCCCGGAGCACGGCTTCGGGGACGGCCTCATGGACGCCGTCGATCAGCCGGTCCCGAAGGGCCGCGATCCTGGCGGCCTCCTCGGGGAGTTTCGCGGCGGCTGCCTCGGCGGCCGCGGCAAAGGCGGCGATCGACGCAGTGTCCAGGGTCCCTGAGCGGACGTCGCGTTCCTGGCCGCCGCCATGCTGGACCGGTGTCAGCTTCACCGCCCGGCCCAGGATGAGTGCGCCGACGCCAACCGGTCCCCCGATCTTGTGCCCGGAGACGGACATCGCGTCCAGGCCCGTCCCGCGGAAGTCAACGGGTATGGAGCCGAAAGCCTGGACAGCGTCGGAGTGGACGGGCACGCCGGCAGCGTGGGCCAGTTCCACAACGCGGGCGACGGGCTGGATGGTGCCGACCTCGTTGTTGGCCCACATGACGGTCACCAGGGCGATCGACGCCGGATCCCGGGACAGCTCGGCCTCGAGCACCGCCAGGTCCACGAGGCCCTCGGCGTCCACCGGGAGCCAACAGACTTCGGCACCTTCATGCCGTTCGAGCCACTCGACGGTGTCCAGCACCGCGTGATGTTCGACGGCGGAACACAGGATGCGGGTACGCGCAGGGTCCTCGGCGCGCCGCGCCCAGTACAGGCCCTTGACTGCAAGGTTGTCCGCCTCGGTCCCGCCGGAGGTAAAGATGACTTCCGAGGGATGGGCACCGGCGGCCGCCGCCAGCACTTCCCTCGCGTCCTCTACGGAGCGCCGGGCACGGCGGCCCGATCCGTGCAGCGAGGAAGGGTTGCCGGTCCGGGCCAGTTCGCGCGTCAGTGCAGCCAGCGCCTCCGGGGCGAGGGTGGTGGTGGCGGCGTGGTCGAGGTATACAGGCACAGCCCAATTCTACCTGCGGTGGCGCCTGCGCCCCCCTCGGCGGCGGTGGGCGAAGACGCCGGGGAAGGGCGCGGGGCTGGTGTACATTCAAGCGGTGAAATCGCCCCTCTACCTTGTGCTGGCCACCTTGTTCTGGTCCGGCAATTACGTCGTCGGACAGGCCGCCGTCGCCTCCATGACGCCGCTGGAGCTGACCTTTTGGCGCTGGAGCCTGGCCGCCGTGCCGCTGCTGCTCCTGGCCCACTTCGTTGAGAAACCGGACTGGCGCGCGGTGCTGCGCCGCTGGCCCGTGCTCCTGGCGCTGAGCGTCCTGGGCATGAGCGGCTACACGCTGCTGCTCTACAGCGCGCTCGGATACACGTCCGCGATCAACGCCTCCCTCATTACGGCGGCCAACCCGGCCCTGATTGTGGTCATGGCGATCGTCCTGCTCGGCGAGAGGACCACCCGATTGGGCTGGCTCGGCATCTGCCTTGGCCTGCTGGGTGTGCTGCTCGTCCTGACCCAGGGTGAGCTGGCACGCGTGTTCAGCCTCTCCATCAATACCGGCGAACTCCTGATGACCGGTGCGATCATCGTCTGGGGCTTCTACACGATCATTGCCCGCCGGCTGAAGGTGCCGGCCATCTCCGCCACGGCCGTACAGGTGGCGATTGCGACCGTGACGCTGGCGCCGCTCGCCCTGGCCATGAACGTCCAGTTTCCCGACACCGTGGGCGAAGGCTGGTCACTGGCGTACATCGCCCTGTTCCCCTCCCTTGGTTCCTACCTCCTCTGGAACCTGGCGCTGAGGAACACGCCGCCGGGGACCGCGGGCAACTACCTCAACCTGATGGTTGTCTTCACGGCGATCATCACCGTGCTGCTGGGGACGCCGCTCACTCCCGTGCAGATCGTCGGCGGCCTAACGGTGATCGGAGGCGTCCTGCTGACCGGGATCAAGGGCCGGCGCAGGCTCGGAGCGCCGGCCGCCTCAACGGCGGGGGCGCGGGGCCGGTAGCCGCGATGCCGGGCGGTCCGGGTCCCACAGGCGGTCCGGCCATGCCGGCAGTACGGCCACGCCAGGCAGCCCTGTCATGCAGGCAGGATGCGGGCACAGCACTGCCCGGGCTGCGCGCTCCCCTGCTCCCTGAGATCTTCGATGGCGAGCGCCTCGATCCGCCCCGGGTCGATCCCCAGGGCCGCGGATGCCCCGCCCAGGTAGGCTCCGTTCATGGCACAGACCACATCTGCATGCCCGGCGGCGAGGCGATGGAACGGGCAATTCATCAGCACCAGTCCCCCGCCGCCGTCGTCCGCCGGGCAGTAGCCCTGCCCCGTCAGGAAGTCAGCGAACGGGCCGGCACCTTCGGGCCCGCCGGCGGTTTCCGCATCCCCCGCCACGATGGCCCCTGCCGGCTCGCGCCCGGGTGCACGGGCTGCCGACTCAGCC
The DNA here is from genome assembly GCF_056406615.1 of Arthrobacter sp. P1_B3. Classification (NCBI taxonomy): domain Bacteria; kingdom Bacillati; phylum Actinomycetota; class Actinomycetes; order Micrococcales; family Micrococcaceae; genus Arthrobacter; species Arthrobacter sp. P1_B3. The sequence continues at coordinate 138,914 of NZ_JBFTZV010000004.1, forward strand.
GCTGACTGCCCCTTAGCGCGTGCGGCCCGGAGCAGGGCATCCTGCGGCGATCCGCCGTCGCTGGTTGCAGCTTCGATCGCGGAAACCAGCAACTCGCCGGCGAGATCATAGTGGCGGTCGGGGACGGAGGCCTCCACCTCATCCACGGCGGCCCGGTACAGCTTGGCGGGCCGGCCCGAACCGGGGCCTTCCCGCCCTCCGAGCTTGCGGAACTCCACGGCCAGCAGCCCGTCTTTCACCAGCCGGTCCAGATGGAACGAGGCTGTGCTCCGTGCCAGGCCCACCGCCTTGGCGGCGTCGTCCCGGCCGACGGCGTCTGCCGCTGAGGCGACGTAGTCAAACAGCATCCTGCGGCTCTCGTCGCCCAGGGACGCGACCGCCGCAAGCCTGCGGTTCCACGGAAGTTTGGTCATGGAACAAGAATATCTCTAAAAACAAGAATCATTGCTTAATCCTCCTGCAGCGTTCTAAAATCGAATTATCCATTTTTAGAAGGAGCATGCCATGAAAGTTTCCCCAGCCCTCGCCACTGACGCACAGCAGCTCGCGGCGGACCCGCACCGCCAGGCATTTCTCTTGTTGCGGACCGTCTTTACGGTTGCGCCCATCCTGTTCGGTCTGGACAAGTTCACGAATCTGCTGACCGACTGGACCATGTACCTGGCCCCCGTGGTGACCTCGGTAGTCCCGCTGCCGGCCCAGACCATCATGTACATCGTTGGCGTGGTGGAAATCATCGCCGGCGTAATGGTGGCGCTGCGCCCGCGCTTCGGATCGGCACTCGTGGCCGCCTGGCTGCTGGGCATCATCATCAACCTGATCGTCCTCGGCGGCTTCTATGACGTCGCACTGCGTGATTTCGGACTACTCGTGGGCGCCCTGGCACTGAACAGGCTGTCCCCGCGCAAGGCCGCGCAAGGCCGCGCCGGCCACGACGCCTAGCGCCTAGCGCCTAGGCCAAGCCGCTACGCCGGGCCACTACGCGAGAACACAGACGGCCCGCGGAACGACCTCGATGGTCATCGGGAGCGCCCCGATCCGCTCGCCGTCGGCGTAGGCCACGATGTTGCTGGCCGCCAGTTCCACGGTGCGGACCCGGCGAAGCTGCACGGCGGGGTGGCCCACGTGCTTGCCGGCGAACACTTTCGGGAACACGGCCAGCAACCCGGTCCGGGACAACCGGCTGACAATGAACAGGTCCAGGCGGCCGTCATCAAGGACGGCCTCCGGGACGATCCTCATCCCGCCGCCGATCGACTGGCCGTTGGCGACGGAAATCAGCATGGCGTCCTGCTGCCACCTCACGCCGTCGGCCGTCACCGTGTAATTGATGGCCCGGAACGAGGCCAGTTCGCGAAGCATGGCGAGCTGGTAGCGGATCTTGCCGCGCGGCCAACGCCAGTGGTTGGCCCGCTCATTGACGGCGGCATCGAACCCGGCCGAGACCACGCCCGCGAACCAGCGGGAGGTTCCTCCAGCGGTGATCCTGCCGGCGTCGATCATCCGGCCGCCGTCGGCCAAAGACTCCAGCACCCGTTCGCAGGCCGCCGGGAGGTTGTGCAGCGGCAGGCCCAGCGCCCGGGCCGTGTCGTTGCCCGTCCCGGTGGGAATGATGCCCAGCGGAACCCGGCCGCCGTCCCCGGCGCCGGCGCCGGCACGTGCAGCGGCACCGGCAAGCGCATTGAACCCAAGGTGAACCATGCCGTCGCCGCCCACCATCACGAGGGCGTCCACGCCCGACTCCAGCGCGTCCTCAACCGCCTGCGCGAGCCCGGCATAGTTGTCCGCGCACAGCAACAGGACCTCCGCCCCGGCTGCGCGGAAATGCGACGCCGCTTCCTTCCCGGCGTGCCGCGCCCGGCCAAAGGATGCGCGCGGGTTGACGGCGACGGCGATCAGCATGCGCGCAATTATGCCAGCCGCCGGGAACCATCCCGGTACGCGCGCACGTTATTCCCCCAGCCGGTTAAACTGGGCCTGCCGGGCGCCCACGAACGGTCTGGCATTCTCAACGCCGGCACCATCGATGAAAAGGATCTCTGTTTGACGCAGGGCAGCAGCTCGCATTACCAGGTCCTCGGGATCCCCGTGACGGCGACGGAGAAGGACATCAAAGTGGCGTACCGCAAGGCCGCCCGGCTCGCGCACCCGGATCACGGCGGCGATCCCGCAGCCTTCCGGCGTGTCACCCTCGCGTACGAGACACTCATCGACGCAAAGCGCCGCGCGGACTATGACCGCTCCTACGGCAGCGCATATTCCTCAACCGCCGCCGACGACGGCGCCCACTTCGACGCCCCGGCCGCAGGCAGCAGGGCATCCGCCAACGTGCGCCGCCCGAACACGCCGCGGAATACGGCTGCCGACCCGCCCGTCTATGTTCCCCCGTTCGAGCAGTTTGGCGACGGGACGGCGGTGCCGCTGATTCCCGCCGGTGTAGCCCGACAGCAGGTCCACGGCATGCCGCGCAAGCGCGGGATCTTCGGGGCCGAGGCCCGGATCCAACGGGAGATGCGGACTGTGCAGCTCATCAGCAGGCAGATCCTGACCGCCATCCCGTCGGCGCGCCTTGTCAACGGGCTGCAGTCCCCGGCGGACAACAGCCACATCGACCACGCAGTCCTTGCCGGGTACCGGCTCGCAATCATCGGGTCCATGCTGCTGCCGCCGGGCGCCTACGCGTGGAACGGCAGCACGTTGACACACGGCGGACGCTCCGTCGCCCCGCCCCAACTGGCCCACGTCGTGCGCCGGATGCAGGACATTTTTCCCGAGCTCAACGTCACCGGCTGGATTGTCGTCCACAGCACCGACGGCAACCTGCATCAACCGGTCATCGACCGGCACCGCCGCGCACCCGGCGGCCAGGGCAGCGGGTACGGGGAAGGTTCGGGGCTGGTCGAGGTGGTCAACGCCGCGGGCCTGGCCCGCGGCCTCAAGCAGTTCCTCGGCTCGGGACCGGCCCCGAACACCGTCAACGTGCCCGTGTTGGCCCGCCTGCTGCGCGGAATGCACTAGGTTCCGCCGCTGGCCCTCCCCCACGGGGCTCCGGGACGGAGGATCCGCGGCACGGCCGACGCCGGCGGCTCGCTAGGATGGAACGGTGTTCCGCATCCTCTTCCACACCCCCGAAATCCCCGGCAATACCGGAAACGCCATCAGGCTTGCCGCCATCACGGGCGCCGAACTGCACCTGGTGGAGCCCCTGGGCTTTGATTTTTCCGACGCCAAGCTCCGGCGGGCGGGCCTGGACTACCACGACCTCGCCGTCGTGACCGTCCACCCGGACATCGACGCAGCCTGGGCGGCGCTGGAGCCGGAACGGGTATTTGCCTTCACCTCCGACGGCGAGACCACCTACACAGACATCAGATACCGCGCCGGCGACGTCCTGCTGTTTGGTCCTGAATCCGCGGGTTTGCCCGAGGACATCAAGCACAGCCCCCGGGTGACGTCCCGCGTCCGCCTGCCGATGCTGCCCTCCCTCCGGTCGCTGAACCTGGCCAACGCGGCGTCCATCGCCGTCTATGAGGCATGGCGCCAGAACGGGTTCGCTGGGGCCAAGCTGTAGCGGGTCCGCCGCGTACGGCCGGTTGAACCGGCGGCTGCCCCCTAGGGAGCCCGCGGGAAAGAATCCCGCAGATCGCGCCCATCCGGGTTCCGGGCTGCGCCGAATCACTTCTGAAGGCGGGCACACGAAACCGTCGACTCAGCGTTTTGGGAGAAACGGAAGGGAGCGAGGAGAGGCGGGTGAGAACAGTACATCTGTATAGACACCCCGCCCGGGAGGCAGGGGCCGGCCTCCCGCCGCATGCAGCACGCCTTGGCCCTCTTGCGCCGCTGGGCGCCTTATGCTTGGGAGTGATGGATACTCCGAATGCCCCGAACCCCGAGGCCGCAGCACCTGCGGGTACCTCAGCCGACATCAACGGCCGGCTCGGGAGCCTGCTGGAACTGATTGCCCAGGGCGACCAGGCGGCGTTCGCGGAGTTCTACAGCCTCACCTCCAGGCGCGTCTTCGGCATGGCACGCCGGGTCCTGATCGATACCGAACTCAGCGAGGACACCACGCAGGAAGTCTTCCTGCAGGTTTGGCAGAACGCTGCCAAGTTCAATCCCGCGGCCGGCAGCCCGCTCGCCTGGCTCATGACCATCTCGCACCGCCGTGCCGTTGACAAGGTCCGGTCCTCGCAGTCCGCCACGGACCGCGAAGCCAAATACGGGGCCAGCAGCCAGGAGATCGACCACGATTCCGTCTCAGACGAGGTCGGCAGCCGGCTTGAGACCGAGGCCGTGGTCCGGTGCCTGGAGACGCTGACCGATACGCAGCAGGAGTCCGTGCGGCTGGCATACTACGGCGGCCTCACCTACCGGGAAGTGGCCGAGCGGCTGAACGCCGCGGTTCCTACCATCAAGTCCCGCATCCGCGATGGACTGATCCGACTGAAGACCTGCCTGGGGGTGAGCTGAATTGACCGACATGAACCCACATGAGAACGACAACCGCCTCCCGGGCGGCTTCACTGCCGAGATCGCCACCGATCTGGCTTCCGGCCGTGTCGTGGACCTTGCCGAGGTCTACGCCCTCAACGCCGTGGACGACGCCGAACGCGCCGCGATCGAGCAGTTCCTCGCCTCTGCACCGGCCGCAGACCGCGATGCCTTCAATGACCGCGTCCGGCAGGCCAGGGAGACCCTGGCCACCAGCTTCACGGCCGAGGAAGAGCCTCCGCCCGGGCTGCTGGACCGGATTATGGCCTCCCTGCCGGCGCCGGCGGCCCAGCCGTCCCCCGCGGCAACGCCCCTGCCCGGCACGGGTCCGCAAACGACACCTGTGATGCCACATCCGGTCCGCGAGAGCTCGGGAATGGCCGGCGCTGACGAGCTCGGCGTGGCCCGCAAGCGCAGGGAAGAACGCCGCCGTCCGCAGGGCATGCGGAACTGGCTTGTCGGCGTCGCCGCTGCAGCCGTGATCGCCCTGGGCGGCGTCGGCGTGGGCGCGTATGTGGCAAACCAGAATGATCCGCTGAACCAGGTAATGCAGGCCAGCGACGTCCGGCAGGCCACTGTCGACGTCAACGGCGGCGGCACGGCCACCGTGTCGATTTCCCCGTCCAAGGACGCCGCCGTCGTCAAAATGAACGGCGTCCCGGCTCCGCCCGCGGGCAAGGTGTACCAGATGTGGCTGATCCCGAAGGACGGCTCGGCCCCGGTGTCGCAGGGGCTCATGGACGCTGAAGCTTTGTCCAAGCCCGCGGTGGTCAAGGGCATCGGCTCCGCCGCCGCCCTGGGCATCACCGTGGAACCCGAAGGCGGATCCGCGACACCAACCCTGCCGACCGTCGCCGCGGCGCCGCTGAACGCTTAGCCACCGCAGGACCCAGCCATGCGCGGTTCACACAGGCCGCCCGGACGCAGAAAGCCGCCCGGGCCTTGGCTCCTTCCGAGGAAGGACTCAAGGCCCGGGCGGCTTCTGCGTTGGCGCGCTAACTGCTTGTCCGGCTGACTTCGTGACCCGGCTAAATGACCAGCGAGAGCAGCATGACCAGGCCGAAGCTCACCACGGAGATCAGCGTTTCCATGACCGACCAGGTCTTGAACGTCTGGCCCACCGTGAGTCCGAACAGCTCCTTGACGAGCCAGAATCCGGCGTCGTTCACGTGCGAGAAGAACAGCGAGCCGGCGCCGATCGCGAGGGCCAGCAGGGCGGCGTGCGTCGGCGTCAGCGAACTGGCGAGCGGTGCCACGATGCCGGCGGCCGTCACGGTCGCGACGGTCGCGGAGCCTGTCGCCAGCCGCAGGGCAACGGCCACGATGAAGCCGAGCAGCAGGACGGACATGTTGGTCCCCTCGGCCCAGGCCTTCACGGAGTCACCCACGCCGGCGCCAATCAGCGTCTGCTTGAAGCCGCCGCCGGCGCCGACGATCAGGATGATCCCCGCGATCGGGCCCAGGCTGGCAGCAATCTTGCTCGTAATCTTGGCGCCGTTAAGGCCCACGGCGTAGCCAAAGGTCACCATGGCCAGCAGGACGGCCAGGGTCATCGCCACCAGCGGCTGCCCGACGAAGTCGAAGAACATCCGGATGGCCGGGGCGGTCTTGGGGTCGGGCCAGATGATGTCCACGACAGCCCTGAGCAGCATGAGCACCACCGGGAAGAGGATGGTCGACAGCGTCACGATAAAGCTCGGCGGGCGCTTGACGCCCTCAGTGTCCGCGCCGTGCACGGTGTCGACGCCGCCGGCGACGGCGGGGGCGCCCACGGGCACCCACCGGGCTGCCAGGCGGGAGAAGAGCGGGCCGCAGATGATCACCGTGGGGATGGCGACAAGGATGCCGAGGGCCAGGGTGGTGCCCAGTTCCGCCTTGACGGCGCTGATCGCGATGAGCGGGCCCGGGTGCGGCGGCACCAGGCCGTGCAGCACGGACAGGCCGGCCAGCGCCGGGATTGCGATGCGCATCAGCGGCATCTTCGAGCGCTGCGTGACCAGGACGATCACCGGCAGCAGCAGGACGAGCCCGATCTCGAAGAACATCGGCAGGCCGATGATCACGGCGACGAGCGTGATGGACCAGACCAGCTTGTTTCCGGTGGCCTTGGCCAGAAGGGTGTCGACCACCCGGTTGGCGCCGCCGGAGTCGGCGAGCAGCTTGCCCAGCATCGCGCCGAGCGCGACCAGCAGGCCCACTTCCTTCAGGACGCCGCCCACACCGTCTTCGAAGTTGATGATCACCTTGGCCGGTTCCACGCCGGCGGCAAGGCCGACGAATCCGGACCCCAGAATCAGGGCCAGGAAGGGGTGGAACTTGAATTTGGCGATCAGCACCACGAGCAGGGCGATGCCCAGGCCCGCGATGATGAGTAATTGGGTGTTGATGCCGGACCCGGCCTCAACGGCAGCCGGAAGCTGCGTTGCTATCAGTGATTTCGCAAAAAATTCCTTGGTGGCGGCGGAACGCGGGAAGGCTCAGGGCCTGGCGTCGGCAGCGTCGAGATTAAGTCGGGTGATGATTTCCTGCGCTTCTTCCGCCGGCGTTGCGGAGACGGACAGGGAAATGAAGTTTTCGTCCGCTGTGGGCGCTTCGAGCGCGTCGAACTGGGACTCCAGCAGGGCCGGGGGCATGAAGTGCCCGTGACGGGAGGCCAGCCGGTCGGAGATCTTGTCCCGTGATCCCTCGAGGAACACGAAGACCACCCCTTCGCCGCGCAGAATGTCCCGGTAGCGCTTCTTCAGCGCCGAACAGGTTACGACGCCGGGATTCCCGGCTTCGGTGCGGGACCGGATCCAGTCGGCAATGCTTTCGAGCCAGGGCCACCGGTCCTCGTCGGTCAGCGGCTGTCCTGCGTGCATCTTTGCCACGTTTGATTCGGGGTGGAGGTCGTCGCCCTCGGCAAGGTCCCAGCCCAGCCTGCCGGCCAGGAGTCCCGCGACAGTTGATTTGCCGGATCCGGAGACGCCCATGATCACAAGAACGGGGTGTTGCGCAGTCTTCGCCATCAAAGTCTGCCTTCCATCAATTAAATATGATTTAAACAGAGGCCAGCTTATGGCAGAGGTTGTGCTGCGGCAACACTAGAAGCCGGCGATGGTCCCCTGGCCGTTGACTGTTACGACATGGAAGGCCTCGGCACTGCGTCCGGCGGGAAGTCCGGCGCGGGCCCCGGTGCCGAGCATGAGGCCGCGGACCGTGCGCTCCATGGCGTCGACGTCGGGATGCTGGCTGACGTGGATGTGGATGGCGGCAAGCTTGCTGTCCACGTGCCCGGTGACGTCCACGAAGTGGTTCTCGCGCTCTTCCGGCCCGGCGAAGAGCCACAACCAGGGCAATTTGTAGGCCTCCAGACCGGACTCGGCCAGTTCCGGGTACGCGAACGGGTTTTCCAGCGCGGGATACACGGCACGGGTCACGGCCTCCCCCACGGCCAGGTGATCCGGGTGGCTCTTCTGGATCCTGTTCCAGTTCCGTTCCGGATGCATGGACACCACGACGTCGGGCCGGAGCTGCCGGATCAGGCGCACCACCTCGCGCGTCACCTCATGCGAGGGTTCGAGGTAGCCGTCACGCTGGTGCAGGTAGTGGATGTCCGTGACGCCGACCAGCGCGGCGGCGCGCTGCTGCTCCGCAACGCGCAGCCGCACGATTTCTTCGCGCTGCGCGGGATCAAAGCCGCCGGCGTCGCCGTCGGTCATGATGCAGTAGCTCACCTGGACTCCTGCGGCGGTCCATGCGGCCACTGTGCCGGCGGCGCCGAAATCGATGTCGTCGGGGTGGGCGGTGAAACAAAGCACCCGCTCGATCCGGGAGGTCTCCGGGTCGAACGGGCTTTGCGCCGGAACGGCGTTGGTGCTCACGCTGTCAGCCTTTGCGCTTCTTGATTTCCGCGGTTGCCTGCGGCAGAACCTGGAAGAGGTCGCCCACAACGCCGAAGTCCGCGATCTCGAAAACCGGCGATTCGGCGTCCTTGTTCACGGCCACGATCACCTTGGCGGTCTGCATGCCGGCCTTCTGCTGGATGGCTCCGGAAATGCCCGCGGAGATGTAGAGCTGCGGCGAGACGGTCTTGCCGGTCTGGCCGACCTGCGCGTCATGCCCGATCCAGCCCGCGTCCGTGGCGGCCCGCGAGGCGCCGATGGCCGCGCCCAGGGCGTCGGCGAGTTCTTCCAGCGGACCAAAGTTGCCGTCCACGCCACGGCCGCCGGCCACGACGATCCGCGCCTCGGTCAGGTCGGGGCGACCGCTGGCGGGCTTTTCGTTGCGTGCGGTGATGCGTGCGGAGGCGGCGGTGGCCGTCTCCGGGACCTCAATCGTGACAGTCTCCGGTGCCGTACCGGAGACGGCAGGCTCGGGAGTGATGCTGTTGGCTTTGACAGTGAGAACGGCCACGGGCGTCGTGGCCTTGGCCGTTGTGATGTACGAACCAGCCAGCACGGACTTGTGGGCCGTTCCGTCGGGGTCCACGGCCACGACGTCGGTGATCACACCGGCGCCGAGCTTGATGCTGAGCCGGGCGGCGATTTCTTTGCCCTCGGCCGAGTTTTCGGTCAGGACCACGGTGGCACCGGAAGCCTGGACCGCGGCGGCGAGGTAGGAGGCCTTGGGGCCCACAAGATAGTCGTCGAGGTCGGCCGCGGACGGGCGGTAGAGTGCCTGGACGCCGTACTCAGCAAGGGCCGCAGCGGCATCATCGTGCAGTTCGCCATTGAAGGCGACGGCCGGTTCGCCGAGGGAGCGGGCGATCGTGAGCAGTTCCAGGCTCGACTTCTTCAGCGCCCGGCCGGGGTTGTCGATGAAAACGAGTACTTTTGCCATGTTCGGATAATCCCCTTTAGAGCAGCTTCTGGGCGGCCAGGAACTCGACCAGCTGGATGCCGGCGTCGCCTTCGTCGGTGATGATGGTGCCGGCCGTGCGCGGCGGACGGACCTCTGCGGTCTCGACGGCGGTCCAGGAACCGGACTTGCCCACCTGGGCCGCGTCGACGCCGATGTCGGCCAGGCTCAACGTGGTGATGGTTTTCTTCTTCGCCGCCATGATGCCCTTGAAGTTCGGGTAGCGGGGATCATTGATCTGGTCGGTGACCGAAACGACGGCCGGCAGGTCGGCCTCGATGGTGTCCGCGTGGGTGTCGCCGTCGCGCCGGGCGGTGAGCTTGCCGGCGTCGAGCTCCAGGGACGCGGCGAAAGTTACCTGCGGGAGCCCCAGCCGCTCAGCGAGCTGTGCCGGCACCAGCGAGGTTTCGCCGTCCGTGGAGGCCATGCCGGTGAGGATGAGGTCTGCGGGGGCGTCCGCGCCCAGGTGGCGGATCGCGGCGGCCAGGGCCAGCGACGTGGCCGCGGCGTCGGAACCGGCAAGGGCCTCGTCGCTGAGGTGCACGCCTTCAGAGGCGCCGATCTGGAGGGATTTCTTCACCGCGTTGACGGCCCCGGCCGGCCCCATGCTCAGGGCGATGACCTTGTTGCCGGCCGCTTCGCCGCCGCGGGCCTCGCTCAGCTGCAGCGCCGCCTCCAGGGCGTATTCGTCCAGTTCGGACAGGATGCTCTCGGAGCGGTCCACCGTGTTGGCCGCACCGGTGAGGTGGCGGTCGAACTGCGCATCCGGCACGTGCTTGACCAGCACAATGATTTTCAGAGTTTCTTCCACTGTGTTTACAGCAGCCTTCCATGCGGGTGGATAGCCGCCCCTGCGGGGACATGGCCACGGAACGCCCGGCAGCCGGGCTGTTCCTAGCTAACCATATAGCTGCCGGGCAGCGCGGCCACGGTTAACGTCTGTGTCAGCGCCCCGCCGCGTCCGGGGGTCCTCGTCAACAGGGGCCACCCCGTGAGCGGAGGCCGGGCACCGAAAAGGCCGGGCACGGAAAAGGCCGGGCCGCACCGTTTGGTGCGCCCAGCCCTTCCTGCTGCTGCTCTGCTTCTACTGCTCTGCTTCTACTGCTCGGCTGCAGTCCCGAGGGTCACGTCGAAGTCCTTCAGCTGGCCGCCGCGCAGGACCGTCACCTTGACCGTGGCCCCGGCGGGCTGTTCCCGCACTGCGGCGGTCAGCTGGTTGGGATCGCTGATGGTCAGGTTCTGGAACTTCGTCACGACGTCGCCGACCTTGACGCCGGCCTTGTCAGCGGCCGAGCCGGACTCGACGGTCGCGACCTCCGCGCCCACCGAGAATCCGGAGGAGGACGAGCCTGCGGCCTTGGGCTTCACGCTGACGCCGAACTGCGCGTGTGTGGCTTTGCCGCCGCTGATGATCTCCTGGGCCACGCGCTTGGCGTGGTTGATGGGGATGCTGAAGCCCACGCCGATGTTGCCGCTGCTGCTGCCGCTGGCCGAGTCGCCGCCGGCGGAGGCGATCGCGACGTTCACGCCGATGACTTCGCCCTTGGTGTTCACCAGCGCGCCGCCGGAGTTGCCCGGGTTGATGGCCGCGTCCGTCTGGATGACGTTGATCGAGATGGATCCCTGATCCGCGGTGCTCGGGGTCTCGCCGCCGCCCGGAGGCGCGAACTGGAAGCCCTGGTCCCCGCCCTGGGAGTTATCCGCACCGTCCTTCGGCGCAGCCGAGGATGCCACGCTGATGGTCCGGTTCAGGGTCGAGACGATGCCGTCCGTGACTGTGCCGGTGAGTCCCAGCGGCGAACCGATGGCGACGGCGGTGTCGCCGACGTTAAGTTTGCCCGAGTCACCGAGGGTTGCCGGGACCAGCCCCGAGGGGTTGTCGATCTTGATCACGGCGAGGTCTGAGAGCGGGTCGGTACCGACGATCTTCGCGGAGAAGACCTTGCCGTCGCTCGTCCGGACCTCCATCGTGGCGTTCGCAGCCTTGCCGTCGAGGGTGACCACGTGGGTGTTGGTCAGCACGTGGCCCTGGGTGTCCAGGATGATCCCGCTGCCGGTACCGCCGTCACTTCCGCTGGTTGCCTTGATGGTCACCACGCTGGGGGACGCCTTGAGTGCGGCGGCGGTGATGGCGTTGACGTCTTCCCTGTTGTTGACGATCACCGGACCGGCCTGGGTTGTGTTGCTCGAGGCCGCCGTGGAGGAACGGTCCAACAGCAGCGCGTTACTGCCGGCCACCACGCCGCCGCCGATCAGGCCGGCCGCCACGATGCTGGCCACAAGGGTCGGGACGCCGAACGCCGCCTTGCGCTTCGGGGCGTGCGCGGGGTCGTTCGCAAAGCCCGGGACGGAAGCATAGGACGGACCCGACGCCGGCTGGCCGCCGGAGTGGGCACCGTACTGGGACTGGCCATACGAGGACTGGCCGTACGGGGCCTGGCCATAAGGGGACTGGGCTGACTGGGACTGGCCGTAGGGCGGGTGGGTGGGCGGGGTGGGCTGGCCCTGACCCTGGCCGGCCTGGGAGAACCCGCCGTACTGGCCGGTTTGCTGGGCCGGGGCGCCGAACTGCTGGGTGTCCGCGGCGGAGCGCTGTGCCTCGGAGGGCTGCTGCTGGTAGACCGGCCGCGGCGCGCCGTCCTCGGCGCGGTCCAGGCGGAGGGTCGGGTTCTCGGGCGTCGGGCTTCCGGGCGCCGGGCTTCCGGACACCGGGCTTCCGGGCGCCGGGCTTCCGGGCGCCGCCTCAGGCGTGCGGCCGGCATGCGACTGATCCGGCGAGCCCTCCTGGGGTCCTCCCGGTTCCTGGTTCTGTTGTGTCGGCTCCGGTGTCGCACCCGGCACTGGGTTCTCAGTCATGAGACTTCCTTTCATCCTCGTCTGCCTATAACTATGGACGCTCAGGCTGACACTAGAGCGGACATTTACTGGGAGGTTCCTGAACGGATGGATTGCTGCCTTCGGGCCCGTGCTTCCCAGTTTAAGCGCGTTTCGCTGGTGGCATATTCCCCTAGGTGGACTGCCATTTGGGTGCACCATAGAATCAAATGGAAATGCCACAGCGACCTGCGGCTTTACATCTGCGTGGGGGCGCTGCTGCATTCTGTGACGGCTGGTTCGACCGAACCGGTCCCAGAAGTGCTGAAGGGTTGCACATGCGGTCTAAGTTGAATCGTTTTCTCGCCGTCCTTGGCGTGGCTGGATTGCTGGCGCTCCCCGCCGCTCCAGCCCTGGCCGAAGATCCGGTGACCATTCCGTCCGGGCAGAACATCGTGGACAGTGCGAGCGTGCTCGGCGGCCGCAAGGCCGAAGTTCAGGACGCCATCCAGAAGCTCCTGAAGGACCACAAGTACAACCTGTATGTCATCACGGCAAAGACGTTTGAGAATCCGGCCGACCCCAAGGCGTGGGCCCAGGCTGTCGCGACGAACAAGGGCATGGGCAAGGCCGACGTCATCCTCACCATGTCTGACGACGGGAAGTACTACTTCTCCCCCAACTCGGCCAGCGCGATCTACTCCAAGACGTCGAACATCACCCAGAACGCCATAGTTCCGAACCTGGCCGGCGGGAAGCGCGACTTCGCGCAGGCGGCCATTGACACCGCTGCCGCGGTGGGCGACGCGGCGTCCGGCGGCAGCGGCTCGGTGCCGTCCGACGCCGGGGCGGGCAGTGCCGTACTGGTGGGGGTCGGCGTCGTGGCCGTGGCAGGAGGCGGAGCCTATCTGTACTTCCGCAACCGCCGGAAGAAGGCCAGCCAGGGTGCGGGAGCGTCCAAGGGGTCACAAGGTGCGCAGGCGGATCCGCTGGCGGGTCTCAGCGTGACCGAACTGCGCCGTAAGAGCGATTCGCTGCTGATCGAGGCCGATGACGCCATCAAGTCCAGCGAGCAGGAACTGGGATTCGCCCAGGCCCAGTATGGCGATTCCGCGGTGGGTAATTTCACGAAGGCGCTGCAGGAGGCCAAGGGCCACATGACGGAGTCGTTCAAGCTGCAGCAGCAGCTCGACGACCACATTCCCGACACCGAGGAGCAGCAACGGAGCTGGCTCGGCGAAATCATCCGCCGCGCCGAGGCCGCGCTGGCCTCGCTGCAGGAACAGAAGGCGGACTTCGATTCCCTCCGGGAGCTCGAGAAGAACGCCCCGCAGGCCCTCGCCGCCGTCGGTGCCGGCGCCGCGGAAGCCGAGGCCAAGATTGCCAGCGCCGAAAAATCGCTGACGGATCTGCGCGCCAAGTACGCCGAAAGCGCCCTGGTCCAGGTGGCGGACAACATCAACCAGGCCAAGGAACGCCTCGAATTCGTGCAGAACGCCTCAACCGCGGCGCAGGAAAAGCTCGCCGCGGGCGAGAACAGCCTTGCCGCGGTGGCCGTGCGGGCAGCCGAGGAAAGCCTGCACCAGACGAACGTGCTGATCGGGGCCATCACCAAGGTGGCCGGCAGCCTGGATGAGGCCCGTAGTGGCCTGGAATCCGCCGTCGTCGACACCGCCCAGGACCTGGCGCAGGCCAAGGCGATGCTCCAGTCCGGCGCCCATCCGGAGCTGTCCGGTCCGGTGGCCGCCGTCGAAGCGGCGCTGGCGCAGGTCAAAGCGGAAATCCAGGGCGGAAAAATCGATCCCATCGCCACCCTGGAGCGGGTCGAAACGGCGCACCAGACACTGGACCAGTCCCTGGGCGGAATCCGCGACCAGCAGGAACAGGCCCGCCGCGCCCAGGCCTCGCTACATCAGAGCATCATGTCGGCCCAGGCCCAGATCAGCGCGACGTCGGACTACATCACTGCCCGCCGCGGAGGCGTGGGCACCGATGCCCGCACACGCCTGGCCGAAGCACAGCGGAACCTGGACTATGCGCTCTCGATCTCCCGCACCGACCCGGTCACTGCGCTGCAGTACGCGCAGCAGGCCCACGCCCTGGCGGCGCAGGCCGCCCAGCTGGCCCAGTCCGATGTTGACCAATTCGGCGGCTACGCCAACCAGGGCTACGGCCGTGGCGGGATGTTCGGCGGCAGCGGCGGAGGCGGCCTCGGCGGCGCGATCCTCGGTGGAATCCTCATCAACTCGATCCTCCACGGCGGAGGCGGCGGAGGCTGGGGCGGCGGCGGAGGCAGCTGGGGCGGCGACGATTCCGGCGGCGGCTGGGGTGGCGGCGGCGACTTTGGCGGCGGCGGAGACTTCGGCGGCGGCGACTCCGGCAGTTTCTAGGCTGTGGCCGCCCCCGGACGGGAAACACTGACGGGAAGAGTACAGACCACGCGCCGGCCGGACCGGACAGCGAATAGATGCGATACACCATCGATCACTGGAATCAGTGAGACAACGGAGCAGGACGAAAGGTAACACCATGGTTAAGCAGTCCATTTTCGGCCGCATGGCGCAGCTGGCGAAGGCAAACATCAACTCGTTGCTGGACCAGGCCGAGGATCCGCAGAAAATGCTGGACCAGATGGTCCGCGACTACACGAACAACATCGCGGAGGCCGAGTCCGCCGTGGCCCAGACCATCGGCAACCTGCGCATGCTCCAGGACGACTACAACGAGGACGTCCGCAACGCCCAGGACTGGGGCAAAAAGGCCCTCGCCGCCTCACGCAAAGCCGACGAATACCGCGCCAAGGGCGACGTCGGAGACGCGGAGAAGTTCGACAACCTGGCCAAGATTGCACTGCAGCGCCAGATGGGCTCTGAGAACGAGGCCCGGGCCGCAGAGCCGAGCATCGCATCCCAGACCGAGGTGGTGGACAAGCTCAAGCACGGGCTTGACCAGATGAAGGGCAAGCTCAACGAGCTGACCAGCAAGCGCAATGAGCTGGTGGCCCGGTCCAAGACCGTAGCGGCCCAGAGCCAGGTCCACGACGCCCTCAAGAGCATCAACATCATGGACCCCACTTCCGAGGTGGGCCGCTTCGAACAGAAGATCCGCCGCGAGGAAGCCAAGGTCCGCGGCCAGCAGGAACTCGCCGAGTCGAGCCTGGACGCCCAGTTCAACTCGCTGGAAGACCTGGGCGAGCAGACCGAGATCGAAGCCCGGCTGGCAGCGCTGAAGTCCGGCGGCTCCCCCGCCGCCATCGGCACCGGGGACCGGAGCACCGAGTCCGGTTCCACGGTCGACGAGGCCGACTTCGACAAGCTCTGACCGGCCGGCCGTTCCTGACCCAGGGCCGGACTACGGCGGGTGAGCCTGCCACCTCAGGGTCGCCCGCCGGAGCCCGGCCCTTTGTTGTGCCCTTTTGCACCGCACCGCCGGCCGTGACGGCGGCCGCGCGTGTACCGTGGATCCATGTCTGCGACCCTTGTCTGGCTCCGTGACGACCTCCGGCTGGATGACAATCCGGCACTGGCGGAAGCCGCCGCCCTGCGCACACCCCTGACCGTCGTCTATATCCTGGACGAGGAGTCGCCCGGCGTCCGGCCCCTGGGCGGAGCAGTGAAGTGGTGGCTCCACCACTCCCTGGCCGGGCTCGCCGCCGCGCTGGAGGCCACCGGCTCGCGGCTGGTGCTCCGCCGCGGCCCGGCCGCCCGGATCATCCAGGACCTCGCGGTGGAGACGTCAGCCGACACCCTGCTGTGGAACCGCCGCTACGGCGGGCCAGAACGCGCCGTCGACGCCGGCCTGAAGAGCTGGGCCACTGACGCGGGCATGAACGCCACGAGCTTCCAGGCAAACCTCATGTTCGAGCCGTGGACCGTGCGGACCGGCAGCGGGGGCCCCTACAAGGTCTYCACGCCCTTCTGGAAGGCCTGCCTGGCCGGCACCGAGCCCCGGCACCCTCTGGAGGCCCCGGACCAGCTGCCGGCCCCGGCACGCACCCGCAGCGGCGGCCTGCCGGCAAGCGAAACACTCGACGTATGGGGCCTGCTCCCCCGTGATCCCGATTGGAGCTCCGGGCTGGCTGCCACCTGGACCCCCGGAGAAGCTGGCGCCTACAGCCGCCTCACGGATTTCGTGGACGGGCCGGCGGCTGAATATGGCACCGGCCGCGACGTCCCCGGCGTCGAAGGTACCAGCCGGCTCTCTCCGCATCTGCGTTTTGGCGAAATCAGCCCCTTCCGGATCTGGCACACACTGCGGGACAGCTTTGCGCCGGGAGCGCCGGCCGACGTCGGGATCTTCCGTTCCGAACTTGGCTGGCGGGAATTCTGTTGGCAGCTGCTCTATGAGAATCCGGACCTGGCGACGCGGAATTACCGGCCGGAGTTCGACCGCTTCGAGTGGCAGCCGGCGGCCGGAGCCGAGCTGGAAGCCTGGCAGCAGGGCCGCACCGGCTACCCGATGGTGGACGCGGGCATGCGCCAGCTCTGGCAGACGGGCTGGATGCACAACCGCGTGCGGATGGCGGCCGCGTCCTTCCTGGTCAAGAACCTGCTGGCCGACTGGCGGCTGGGCGAGGCCTGGTTCTGGGACACGCTGGTGGATGCCGATGCCGCGAGCAACCCGGCCAACTGGCAGTGGGTCGCGGGCTCGGGGGCCGACGCCTCGCCGTATTTCCGGATCTTCAACCCGGTTACGCAGAGCAAGAAGTTCGACGCCGCCGGGCGATATCTGCGCGGGTACATTCCCGAGCTCGCCGCGCTGGACGACAAAGCCGTCCACGAGCCCTGGAAAGCTAACGGCGCCGCCCCCGGCTACCCCGCACCCATCGTGGACCTTGCCGAGTCCCGGGCGCGCGCACTGGCGACCTATCAGCGGCTCCAGGACGGCTGACGGCCGGCTGAGCGCCCGTAAGAGGGCCCGGGCGGCGCCCCAGAGGTAGCCGCCCGCAGAGGAAACAGAAAGGCCCGGATCATCAGATCCGGGCCTTTCTGTGTACTGCTGGTGTTTCCTGGTTGCGGGGACAGGATTTGAACCTGTGACCTCTGGGTTATGAGCCCAGCGAGCTACCGAACTGCTCCACCCCGCGTCGCTTGATCAACTCTACCCTAGTTTCCGGGCCGTCCTGACCACGGCCCCAAACCTGCCCCAGTCCCGGTCCAGGGATGTCCGGCTCGCCTCCGGTCGCCGGTTGTGTCGGGTCCCGTCGCGCGGGTTCCGGGTCGCGGTCGCGGTGCCTAGTCAGTGCTTAAAGCAAAAGGTCCGGAACGCTTAAAGCAAAAGGTCCGGAACACTGTTTCCAATGTTCCG
Source organism: Arthrobacter sp. P1_B3 (assembly GCF_056406615.1). Taxonomy (NCBI): domain Bacteria; kingdom Bacillati; phylum Actinomycetota; class Actinomycetes; order Micrococcales; family Micrococcaceae; genus Arthrobacter; species Arthrobacter sp. P1_B3. The sequence continues at coordinate 156,365 of NZ_JBFTZV010000004.1, forward strand.
GACCTTTTCTCCAGTTGCGGGGACAGGATTTGAACCTGTGACCTCTGGGTTATGAGCCCAGCGAGCTACCGAACTGCTCCACCCCGCGTCGCAAGATCAACTCTACCTGCCGGTGAACTTGAGGCCAAATCGAGGTGGCGTGATGTGTATCTCGCCGCCCGCCGGAGCTTCCGCCCGGGCCCCGGGGCCCCGCGGCCAAAGCCGCGCAGACCGCGGCCGGCCCGTCTACACCACAGGCCGGGTTCGCCTCTCCGGAGAGGGCAAACCCGGCCTGCCGTTGGTCGCTAGCGCTGCGTTAGCTGCCCGCCGTCGCTGACGGAGTGGCCGACGGTGTGGCCGACGGCGAGGCGGTGCCCGCCGGGGCGGCCGGGGTTTCCAGCTTCGCTTCGGCCTCGAGCGCCTTCTGCAAGGCGGCGGCCAGCTTCTTCTGCTGGTCACCATAGGTCGCGAAGTCGCCCTTTGCGAGGGCGTCCTGGCCGGCCTTGATCGCGGCGTTGGCCTCGTCCAGGGCGGCCTTCAGGTCTGCCTTCGCGTCGGTGGTGCCAGGCGCTGCCGGTGTACCCCCAGGGGTGGTGGGCGTGGCCGGCGTTTGACCCTTGTTCGCCGAGTCCCCTGCCGCGGCCCCCGAATTTCCGCCGAACAGCTGGTTCAGTGCCTCGTCCAGCGTGGGCGCGAACCCGATCTTGTCGCCGAACGCCACCAGGACGCGCTGCAGCGTCGGGTAGGAGGTTTCACCGGTAGACCGCAGATACACGGGCTGGACATACGCCATGCCGCCGCCGACCGGCAAGGTCAGCAGGTTGCCGTTGAGCACCGCTGACGCACCCTGACGCAGCAGGTTCAGTGCCTGCGAAACGGTGGGGTCGGAGTTGAACTTGTTCTGTGCCTGGCCGGGGCCCGGGACCTGGGTCTCCGGCGGGATCTGCAGGAGCCTGAGCTGCCCGTAGCTGTCCGCCTTGACGCCCTTCTGGTTGCCGGCATCGGAGTCTGCGGCCAGGAAGCCGTAGAGCACGTTGCGGGCGTTGCCGTTGACTACCTGCGGGATGAACGACGAGGTCAGCTGGAACGCCGGCTTGTCCTGGTCGGGCATCTTCAGCGACATGTAGTACGGCGGCTGCTTGACCTCGTCCTTGACGGTGGGGTCGTTGGGTACGGACCAGGCGTCAATGTTGGTGTAGAAGCTGTCCGGGTTGGTCACGTGGTAGCGGCCAAGAAGTTCGCGCTGCACCTTGAACAGGTCCTCCGGGTACCGCACATGGCTCATGAGCGCACCGGACATCTCGGAATAGGGCTTCACCGACGTGGGGAAGACCTTCTGCCAGGACTTCAGTACCGGGTCCTGGTCATCCCAGGCATACAGCGTCACAGAGCCGTCATAGGCGTCCACGGTGGCCTTGACCGAGTTGCGGATGTAGTTCACCGAACTGTTCGGCAGGGCTACCGTCCGATTCGCGGCGGTCTGCGAGTCGGCCGTCGCCGCGGAGAGCTGCTCCTGCTGGGAGTACGGGAAGTACGGGCTCGTGGTGTACCCGTCCACGATCCACTTCACCCTGCCGTCGACGACGGCGGGATACGGATTGCCGTCCACGGTCAGGTAGGGCGCCACCTTTTCGACGCGGTCCCGCGGGTTGCGGTCGTAGAGGATCTGGGACTCGGCGTTCACGCCGTCGGAAAGCAGCAGGTCCGAGGACTGGAACTTGATCGCGTAGAGGATCTTGTTGAAGAAGCTGCCGACGTTCGGGCCGCCGTTGCCCGTGAAGGTGTACTGCGTTTCGCCGTCGCCTTCCTTGGCCGCCGGCCGGTCCTGCTCGCGGTGCGCGGCACCGGCCGGGGCACCCACGATCGAGTAGTCGGGCGAGTCCTGGCCGAAGTAGACGCGGGGCTGATAGGTCGAGTCGTTGCCGAGCGCGCCGTTGGACGGGATACCCGACTGCAGGAAGTCCGGTTTGCCGTCCACGGTGAACTTGTTGCCCTTGGCCGCGACGACGCCATAGCCGTGCGTGTAGACCACGTGCCGGTTCAGCCAGGACTGCTGGTTCGTCGCCAGCCCGTCCGGGTTGAGTTCACGGACGGCGATGACCGTGTCCTGGATCTTGCCGTCGATCTCGTAGCGGTCCACATTCAGGGCGCTGGGGAACTGGTAATAAGGCCGGTACTGTTCAAGCTGCGAGAACGCATCCGAGATCAGGTTCGGATCGAGCAGACGGATGTTGGCGGTGGTCTGCGCATCGGGAGCCAGCGCACCGGAGGTGGCTGCGGTGGTGGCGTTGTACCGCTTCTCCTGAACCTTGTCCAGGCCGTAGGCGGCGCGGGTCATTGCGATGTTCCGCTTGATGAATTCGTTCTCCAGCGTCTGCTCCGAGGGCCGGACCTGGAACTGCTGGATGACCCACGGGTAGACGCCGCCGGCGAGGATGGCCGTGATGATGAGCATGGCGGTGCCGATCACCGGCAGACGCCACTTGCCGATCACCGCGGCGACGATGAACAGCACGGCGACGATCGCCGCGGCCACGGCCAGGATGGCCTTGGTCGGAATGACGGCGTTCACATCCGTGTACAGCGCACCGGCCCAGCGCCCGCCGTTGTTCTGCACGGTGGAATAGCGGTCCAGCCAAAAGTTGACGCCCATCAGCACCAGGAAGGCAGCGCCCGTGACAGCCAGGTGGATCTGGGCGGCGCGGCTGGTGAAGATTCCGCGTTCCATGATCCGGATGCTGCCGTAAAGGTAGTGCGTGAGGATGCCGGCAAGGCCTGCGACCACCGTGACGCTGATGAGGAACCCCGTGACGAAGCCAAGGAACGGAAGGGTCATGAGGTAGAAGCTGATGTCCAGGCCGAACTGCGGATCGTTCTGGCCGAAGGCCTCCTGGTTGAAGAACAGGAGCACTTTCTGCCACTGGCTGGCGGCGGCGCTGCCGGCGAACAGGCCAAAGAGGATAGGAATGCCCACCATCACGACGCGCCGCACGGGTTCGAGCTGGGCCTGGTAGCGGTTCAGGTTGTCCCGGATTTCCGAGTCGGGAGCGTACACCGGCCGCGCATGGTAGGCAATCCGGATGGCGAAGAAGACGGCGGTAAACATGACGGCGAAACCTGTCATGAAGATCCCGATCCTGGCCAGGTTCTCGGTCATGAACACTTCGAAGAAGCCCAGCTGCTGGTACCAGAGGACATCCGTCCAGACATTGGCAAAGAAGATGAATCCGACCACGATCAGGGCCACGATGATGAGCGTCGGCGTCAGGGCGCCGCGTCGTGTCTGGGGTCTTCCGGGCGGGGCAGGGCTGGCGGGACGGGACAAACTCGGTACCTCATAGCTGGTCGTCTACTGCTGGTTTTTAGTTATTAGTCGCTGCTGTGACTCAGTCGGGCGGCTAAGTGCCGGTATTGCAGGGTTTGATGCATTCTAACGGCCGCCGCTGCCGTTCCGTCAGGGCCCTGCAGCAGGGTCCCCGCGGGACGGCGGCGGCCGTCATTAGTGCCACGAGTGGGGAGGGCGCTTAGTTCCGCGGTCAGTCTAGTTGCTGGAACAGACCGGAAGGCCCGATGTGTCGCCGCCTGACGCGGCCAGTTCAACCGCTTTGCGGGCCTCGGTGAGGTTCTCCACCCGGACCACCTGCAGGCCGTCGGGGATGTGGCCCAGGACGTCGTCGCAGTTGGCTGCCGGGGCCAGGAACAACGTGGCCCCGCCGGACCGCGCCCCCTGCATTTTCTGGGCGATCCCGCCGATGGGTCCCACGGCACCGTCCGGGGTGATGGTTCCGGTTCCCGCGACGTGCTTGCCGCCGGTCAGGTCGCCCGGGGTGACGGTGTCAATGATGCCAAGCGCGAACATCATGCCCGCGCTGGGGCCGCCGACTTTGTCGAGGGAGATGGTGACGTTGAACGGGAAGGTGAACTTGTACTGCAGCAAGACGCCGAGGATGAAGCGGCCCGCGCTGTTTTTGGCCGGAGTGATGGTGACAGGCACCCGGCCGCCGGCGCGTTCCACAATGACCTTGACGGGCTTGCCGTTGCCGGCGGCCAGTTCCGCCTGGACGACGCCGAGGGCCGTGATGGGCTTGTCATTGATGGAGACCAGGACGTCCCCTGCCTGCAGCAGCCCCGTCGAGGCGGAGTCGTCCGGGAGGCCGGCCACCTGCAGTTTCTGCCCGAACGGAATATTCAGTTCCTTCAGTGCCGAGGCGACGGCGTTCTCCTGGGAGGTGGTCATMGCCGTCGCGCTCTCCTGCTGGGACTGCTCCTTGGTGACGCCGGTCRGGAACAGCAGCTCCTGCGGGTAGACGGCCTTGGTCCCGTTGAGCCATGCCGAAAACGCCTCGAGGACGCTGACGGGACCGTTGGGACCGCCGTCGACATAGACCGTGGTGAGGTCCAGGCTGCCTTTGGCGGGAAACGTCTCATGGCCGCTGACGCTGATGACCGGTTTGCCGTTGTCCTGGCCGATTGTGTTGAAGGTGGGTCCGGGAGACTCGATCACGTAGGGCACCGGCAGGCTCACCGCAGTGATGCCCAGGGCAACGGCCAGCAGCCCCGAGACCAGCATGGCTGATGACCGGTTGTTGCGCTTGCGCCGCACGCCCATGCCGGCCAGCCGCGCCCTCCTGCCCCGGACAGGGCCGGCCGCTGGGTCGCTGGCGGGCTGCTCACCTTGGGTGACTGTCATTGAACGACCTCTCCGTGCCGGCACGAGGGCCGGCGGCCCCGGCAGGACAAGCCTGAAAGGACACCGCGACCACGCACCAGGGCCGCAGCCAAACCCGAGGCTGCCGCGTGCAAATATTCCAACTTCCAAGCCTACGCGCTTGGCACCCCGGACCGCTCTTTGCCTACAGCGAACGTGGCGCGGTTTCGGCAGACAGCCGCTCTTGCCGAGGGGTACCGTGAAGTTGAGAAGCAGCCACACCGACGATCGGCGGGATCATGACCTCCAACCCACTCAATCCGTCCAATGGCGACGAGGAACCCAAGGATCCCTTGGCCGAAATGCTCAAGAACCTGATGGGCGGGGCGGGCATGGGCAATATCGACCCCGCCGAACTCGCCAAGGCCGCCGGCCTCCCGGACGATCCAAACCTCCTTGCCCAGATGTTCTCCCAAGTGCAGGCGATGATGAGCGCCCCCTCGGAGGGGCCCGTGAACTGGCAACTGGCGCATGAGAACGCCCGGCGGGTTGCGGCGAGCGGATCCGATCCCTCGGTCACCGCCCAGCAGTCGCGGGAGGTCGATGAGGCCCTCCGGCTGGCCGAACTCTGGCTCGACCAGGTCACCGGGCTTCCGGCCACGGGGCTGATCGGCCGGGCGTGGTCCCGTGCCGAGTGGGTCGAGGAAACCCTCGGCACGTGGAAGCGGCTGACCGAGCCCGTCGCCAACAGCATTGCCAATGCGCTCTCCGCCGCCATGACCGAGCAGATGCCCGAGGAAATGAAGTCCATGATGGGCGGCGCCTCCTCGATGATCCAGAACATGGGCGGGGCGATCTTCGGCATGCAGCTTGGCCAGGCGATCGGCGCACTCTCGGCCGAGGTGGTCAGCTCGACGGACATCGGTGTGCCCCTGGCAGACCTCGAAATGGCACTCCTGCCGGCCAACGTGGCGAAGTTCGGTGAGGGCCTCAGCCTGCCGGAGAACGACATCCGCCTGTTCCTCGCCGTGCGCGAGGCGGCCCACGCCCGCCTCTTCGTCCAGGTCCCCTGGCTGCGCGGGCATCTGCTCGGCGCGATCGAGGCCTACGCCCGCGGTATCCACATCGACACGTCCAAGATCGAAGAACTCGCACGGGAGATCGATCCCAGCAACCCCGAGGGCATCCAGGAGGCGCTCTCGCAAGGTGTCTTCATGCCGCAGCGCACACCTGCCCAGGAGCAGGCCCTCGAAAAACTGGAGACGGCCCTTGCCCTGGTGGAGGGCTGGGTGGACGAACTTTCCTGGGGAGCGACCGAGAAGCTGCTGCCCTCCGCCGCTGCGTTGCGCGAAACCGTCCGGCGGCGCCGGGCCACAGGCGGTCCCGCGGAGCACGCGTTCTCCTCTTTGGTGGGCCTCGAACTGCGGCCGCGCCGGCTCCGCGAGGCCGCCGCGCTCTGGGCTTTGCTCAAGGACGAGCGTGGCGTGGAGGGCCGCGACGCCGTTTGGCAGCACCCCGACCTGCTGCCCACGGCAGAGGACCTGGAAGATCCACAGGGCTTCAGCGAACGCCGGAAACTCGCCGAGGCCAGCGACAGCGAAGTGGATGACGCCCTGCAGAAGCTGCTCAGCGGAGGCTTTGACGAACCCGCGGGCACCGAGGCCACGGACGCCGGGAGCACCGACACCGGGGGCACCGCTAAGTCCGACGACGGTGCGGAGCCCACCGGGTCCGGCCAGGAACCGGCGGCCGACGACGACCGTCCGGCCAACGACGGGGACCGTCCGGAGGACGGCGGCAAACCGAAGGCCTAGCCGAAAGCTAAGGGGCCCCGGCCGGGATTTCGATTCCGTCCGGGGCTTCGTCGTATCCGCCGGGCGCCAGGCCGCGCGAGGTCGCGAACGAGACCCCGTCCAGGAAGGCCTTGGCGCGCTCCGTCTCCGGGTATGCCGCCAGCAGCCGCCAGAATGCGGCATCGTGGCCGGCCACCAGGAGGTGAGCGAGTTCGTGCAGCAGCACATAGTCGATTACCCATTGCGGCATGGGCTGCAGCTTCGCCGAGAGCCGGATGGTTCCTTCGGACGGTGTCGCCGAACCCCAGCGCGAATTCTGATTGGTGACCCAGCGGACCGAGGAGGGCACCGCCCTGCCGCCAAGGTACTTCGCCGACAGCTCGGCGGCGTGGGCGGCAAGCTCGGCATCACTGCGGGGGCGCCGCCGGCCGGAACCCCGCGCGCCCCGGGCCCCTTGGAGCCGCAGTTTTTCAAGCATGCGGTGAACCCATTCCCGTTCCTGGGCCCTGCTGAAGGAGGCGGGGATGGCGACGACGGCGGTGCCGTCTTCCCAGAACGCGGCGACCGTGCGTCGTCGGCGGGCGGACCGGCGCACCAGCACCGGGGCGCCGTCGGCAGTGGTCAGCGGTATGGCCGCCGGAACCGCGCCGGAACCCCCGGCACCGGACATCACTGAACCGGAACCCCCTGCACCGGACATCACTGAACCGCGCTTTCGGCCAGGACCGTCAGGACGGCCTCACCGTACTTCTCCAGTTTGGACGGGCCCACGCCGGCGAGTTGGGCCAACTGTTCCAGCGATTCGGGGCGAGCCTCGGCGATGGCGGTCAGGGTGGCATCGGTGAACACGACAAAGGCCGGAACGTCCGCCTCGAGGGCCACGTCCTTCCGCCATTGCCTCAGCGCGTCGAATGTCTGTTCCTCGTAACTGGGCGGGCACTGGTTGCAGCGCCCCACCTTCCGCTCGGCGCCGCTGGAGACCATGCTGCCGCAGACCCGGCACGACGCCGGGACGGCCGCCTTCCGGCGCGGCGCCGGCCCCTTGCCCCTCAGCTGGGAGCTGGCCACCGAGTCGGGGCGCAGGCCATCCAGGAAGCGTGAGGGCTTCCGGTTGGACCGCCCGCCCGGTGTCCGGGCAGTGGACCAGGACAGGAACAGGTGTTCGCGGGCGCGGGTGATGCCCACGTACAGGAGCCGGCGTTCCTCGTCCACCGCTTCCGGAGTGTCCGCGAACGAGATCGGCACGAGTCCCTCGCTCAGCCCGACCAGGAACACGGCGTCCCATTCCAGTCCCTTGGCGGCGTGCAGGGATGCCAGGGTGACGCCCTGGACGGTCGGTGCATGCTGGGCCAGAGACCGTTCCTGGAGCTCGTTGACGAAATCCGGGAGTGAAAATTGCGGGCCCCTGGTGATCACGAGTTCGTCGGCCAGCGCCACGAGGGCGGCCAGCGATTCCCAGCGCTCCCGGGTCGCGCCCCCGCTGTGCGGCGCCGCGTCCGTGTAGCCCAGGGAGGCGACGATGTCGCGGACAAGCTGCCCGAGTGGCTCGGGCGTGGCGGTTTCGGCCACTGCCCGGGTGGCGGCCCGGAGCTGAAGGATGGCGTCCCGGACCTCCTTACGCGCGAAGAACCGCTCGCCTCCGCGCAGCTGGTACCCGATCCCTGCCGAGGCCAGCGCTTGTTCGTAGGCTTCAGACTGTCCGTTGGTGCGGAAGAGTACGGCGACCTGGCTCGCCGGTGTTCCGGCGTCGAGGAGTTCGCGGATCCGCGCGGCGACCGTGGCGGCTTCCGCCTCGTCATCCGAACATTCGGTGAACCGCGGCACCGGGCCTGCCGGCCGCTGCGCCACGAGCTGCAGCGGTGTGGCCCAGGCGGCGTCCGCCACGGGGCCGCCGCTGCGCCGGCCCCCGAGGAGGTCGTTGGCGAGCCTGACAACCTGGGGCGTGGACCGGTAATCCCGGATCAGCTTGACGACGTGGGCCTCGGGATACATGGCTTTGAAGCCAAGCAGGTGCTTCGGGGAGGCGCCGGTGAAAGAGTAAATGGTCTGGCTGGCGTCGCCCACGACGCAGAGCTCGTCGCGGCCGCCGAGCCACAGCTCCAGGAGCCGCTGCTGCAGCGGCGAGACGTCCTGATACTCGTCGACGACGAAGTGCCGGTACTGTTCGCGGACGGTCGCCGCCACTTTCGGGTCCTCCTGCAGGATGCCTACGGTGATCAGCAGCACGTCCTCGAAGTCGATGACGTTGCGGTCGGTTTTGACGTCCTCATAGGACTGGAAGACCCGCGCCACGGCCGTCAGGTCGAAGCCGCCCGGAGTGCCGCGGCCCTGGGCATTTTCCAGATAGTTCGCCGGGGTCAGCATGGACACCTTGGCCCACTCGATTTCGGAGGCGAGATCGCGGATGGAGGCGCGGTCCGTGCTGAGCCGGAGCCGCCTGGCGGCCTCGGCGATCATCTGTGCCTTGTGGTCCAGCAGGTTGGGCAAAGTGCCGCCGACCGCCTGCGGCCAGAAGAACTGCAACTGGCGCAGCGCCGCGGCGTGAAAGGTGCGGGCCTGAACGTTGCCGACTCCGAGGTCACGGAGCCGGCTGCGCATCTCGGCGGCAGCCCGGGCCGTGAAGGTGACGGCCAGGAGCCGTTGCGGGCTGTACACCCCTGAGTGCACGCCGTAGGCGATCCGGTGCGTGATGGCGCGGGTTTTGCCGGTGCCGGCTCCGGCCAGCACGCACATGGGCCCCTGGAGGGTGCTGGCGACCTCGCGCTGCTCGGCGTCGAGTCCGCCGAGGATCCGTTCCTCCAGCGATCGGGAGTCCGGTTCCCTCGCAACTTCGGACAGGGCATCGCCGGGTGTGGTACCGCCGGGTGTGGTGCCGCCGGACGGCTCCCCGCCGGGGATAGTGCTGAAATTCAATTTCTCTGTGGTCACTTTTGCTGCTCAGTCAGTAGTGGGTGTCCTGCGGATGGGGGCAGGCCGGGTCAGGCGCTGTCCGCGGCGTCCTCAATGACGCCGCCGTACCAGTGTTCGATGAGGGACCGGGCGATGGAGAGCCTGCTGGAAATGACGATCTCGCCGCTGAGGACCGCGTCCTGCAGTTCGCTCCGGCTGAACCAGCGCGCCCTGGTGACCTCGACGCCGTCGGGCCGGACTTCGGTGTCCGGTGTGGTGGCCGTGAAACCGAGCATCAGGGAGGCGGGGAACGGCCACGACTGCGATCCGAGGTACTGGGAGGCGGTGACGCGGACCCCGACTTCCTCGCCGATCTCGCGCTGCACCGCCTGTTCAAGCGACTCCCCCGGCTCTACGAAGCCGGCGAGGGTCGAGTAGTTCCGCGCGTCGAGCGGGCCCCCTCCACCCAGCAGCAGCCTCCCGTCGGGACCCACCACGGTCACGATGATGGCCGGATCCGTCCGGGGGAAGTGCTCGGAGTTATCGGCCGGGCAGCGCCGGACCCAGCCGCCGGCTTCCGGCTGCGTGGGGGTGCCGCAGCGGGGGCAATGCGTGTGGGTGGCGTGCCAGTTGGCGATGGCACTGGCCTCGACGAACAGTGCCGTGTCCGTGGCGTTCAAGCGTGCCGCGACTTCGCGGAAACCCGCCCACTGCGCATCGCTGGGGATGCCGGCCACGTGGGCCTCGAACTCCTCGGCCCGGACTTCGAACTGGAGCGGCAGGACGAACAGGACGAGTTCGGTGCCGGCGTCGAGGTCCGAACCTGCCAGGGCGGAACCGAGGTAGATCACGTGTTCCGGAGCGTACGGGGTGTTCGCCAAGTGCCCGGCGAGCTCTGCCGCGTCCAGGAGAACGAGGCTGCTGTCGCTGACGAGGGCCTGCCGGCCGGAGAGAACCATGGCCTGCGCCGAGCCTGAACCCACCAGCTCGGCCAGCATTCCGGGTTTCACGCGTGCCGCGGATCCGCGGTCGACCAGGGCCGGGCGCACGGGAAGGACCGTGTCCATCAGGTGGTTTGCCGGCAGAACCTGCACCGGCGGTGCCGCAGCGTCGGGTGCCGAGGATTCGGAGGGGGTTTGCTCTGATGTAGCTGACTCCGCAAGACTCATGTACCCACCGTACTGACTCGGGCAGACAATTGACATTTGCCGCCCACGCCGCCGCGCGCTCCACGGCGTGTGCGGGACAGGCCGTTTGCGGGGGTTTTCGCCCTCATTTAGTCCCTATCTCAAGACTCGCCGGAGTGCATCGCCGTCTTGGGCGCCGCTCAATCTACCGTGGAAGGGTGAGAAGGAAACCTATCGAACTGGCAGCTGTAGCAACAGCGGCGGTGCCCGGCCTGACCCCGACCGCCGTCAGCTCTGCGCCCGACGATCCGGCGGACTTCGACGCAGCCCTCCTGCTGGACTCCGAGGGCAAGCGTTGGCGTGTCCGCTCCCCCCGGCACGCCGAAGCCAGCGCCCGGCTGGAAACCGAATTCCTGGTTCTGCGGGCCTTTGCTCCCGGCATCCGGGCCGAGCTGCCGTTCCTGATGCCCACTGTGGCGGGAACTGTCCGGCAGGGCCAGCTCAGCACGTTTGTCTACTCGCACCTGGCCGGCGCCACCCGCTCCTTGGACGACCTCAGCAGCGGCTCCCCCGCCGTGGCCCGCGAAATCGGGGCGGCATTGGCCGCGATCCATGACCTCCCGCGGTCAATTGTGAGCAATGCCGATCTGCCCAGCTACACGCCCAACGAATTCCGCCAGCGGCGCCTCAATGAACTGGACCAGGCCGCCACGACCGGAAAAATCCCGCCGCTGCTGCTGCGGCGCTGGGAACACGCCATGGAAGACGTCTCCCTCTGGCGCTTCAATCCCTGTGTCGTTCACGGCGACCTCCACGAGGACAACCTGCTGGTCGACGGTGACCGGGTGACCGCCGTGACGGGCTGGACCGACCTGCGCATCGGCGACCCGGCGGATGACATGGCCTGGCTGGTCGCCTCGAACGAACTGGACTTTGTGAACGCGGTCCTGGATCACTACACCTCCAGCCGGCGCGATGTTCCCGATGCCCACCTGCTGCGGCGGGCTGCGCTGTCCGCCGAATTCGCCCTGGCGCAGTATCTGGTCAAGGGCATGGCCGCCGGCAACCAGGACATGATCGACGAGGCAGAGTCCATGCTCGCCACTCTGGCCGACGACGTCGCCGAACACGGCGGCCAGCCCATCAGCGTGGAACCGCTGCCGCAGCCGGTCGCGGCCCCCGAACCCGGCGCAGAACAAGCCAGTGCAGGTGCCGATGCCGATGCGCCGACGGCGACGCCCGCGGCTTCGGCCGCGCCGGCACTTCCGGCCAATCCGGCCAGCGGTGCGCCGCCCGCCGTCAGCAAGGTCACGCTGCTGCCCATGGAGCCGGTACCCGGTACCGGTCCGGCTGATGATGCTTCTGCTGAAATCAGTGTCAGGCCCGCCGTGCACGTCACGCCGATCYCGCGGGAGGCGGAGGCTGACGCCCCGACGGCCGTCGTACAGCCGGTCGCAGACACGGAAACACCCGAGGGCACAGCCGCGGACGCCGACGCCGGGCCGGTCGCCGGATCCGCGCCCAGCATCCCCGAGGCCCCCCGGAGCCCCGGCTCAGCCGATGCATCGGCTGCCGACGAGGCTGATGACACGCAGGACGATGCCCCGCAGGCAGGGGTCCCGGATTCCGACGCAGGTGAGGCCGGGCAAAGCGACGCTGAGACTGCGGTTCCCGCCGCCGAGGACACGTCGACGCAATCGATCGCCGTCTTGCAGCCGGATTCCACAGTCCAGCCGAATTCCACAGTCCAGCCGAAGTCCGCAGTCCAGGCGGAATCCGCAGTGGAGCCCGGCGCTCGTGACAACACGTCGACCGCCGCCATCACGGTGGTCGACACCACGTCCCGCTAGAACCCCCTGCTGGGCGAATTCCGGCAAGCGCGATCCGGCCGGAAGAATCCGCCTAGGCGCCCCTCGCCGCTGCTGTCCTCCCCAGCGCGGCCGCCACGATTTCCTCAAGCTTTTCCGCTGATCCGAGGTCGTGCGGACGGACCACCTGGTTGTCGGCCACGTAGTAGAAGGCGGCCCGGACGTCCTCCAATGGGATCCCTTTGAGCCGGGCCCAGGCCAGGCGGTAGACGGCGAGCTGGACTGCCTTCACCTTCAGCTGGGCCGCCGAGGGGCGGCGACCGGTCTTCCAGTCCACAAGGTCCCAGCCGCCGTCGGCGTCACGGAACACGGCGTCGATCCTGCCCCGGACCACGACGTCGCCGATCCGTGTCTCGACCGGGACTTCGACATGGGCGGGGGCGCGGTGCGCCCACCCGGACTGGCGGAAAGTTTCCACCATGGAATCCAGGCCGTAGGCCTCGTCGATGTGGTCGTCAGCGCCGGCAGCCTCACCAAAGTCCAGCATCCCGGCGGCGCCGAAGTATTCCTCCACCCAGGCGTGGAAGGCCGTGCCCTTGCGGGCCGACATCCCCGGTTCGCGCGGGACCGGCCTGCGGAGGCGGGCCACGACGGAGCCTGCGTCATCTTCCAGGTCGACCAGAGTGGACGCCGAGATATGGCCCGGCAGATGCACGTCCTGGACCACTGAACGCCGGGAGCGGCGTTCCAGCAAGGTGGCCGCTTCGCTTGCCCATCCGGCCGCAGGGCCGCGCAGGACTGGCCGCCGTCCGCCGTCTCCACCGGCGTGCGCCGGGGCCGCAGCCGAGTCACTGTCCACGTGGCTGTCCGGGCCGGCGTCCATTGCCTGCAGGACGCGGGCTGCGGCGGATTCCATGGCCGCACGCCGGCCCGGGACAAGCCGCAGCCGTTTCCCTGTCCGGGGGTCATGCGGCCCCTCGAGGGGATCGTAGGGCCAGGCGGCGACTTCGAGTTCAGAGGTCAAGGGGCTATCCGCGGGCAGCGCGTCCTCGCTGACGGACAGCGGGTGGATTTCGGCTGCGCCGTCGGCGGTGAGGCCCTCCAGCCCGGAAAGAAAGGGTGACATCTCGGCCAAACCGGCCCGGGATCCCACCCACGCGGCACTTGAAATCCAGAGCACGTGTTTCGCACGGGTGTACGCCACGTAGGCCAGGCGCCGTTCCTCGGCTTCGCCGTGCGCCTGGACGGCAGATTTGAAGTCCTTCTCCGCGTCGAGCCAGCCTTTCTGGTCCGGCTGGTCGAGGTCCCATTGGGGCAAATCGGCGCGATCGCCGCGCAACGGCCACGGCAATGCCGCACTGCCGCTGCTCCACCGCGAGTCCCGGCTGCTGGGGAACGCTCCGGCGTTGAGCCCGGGAACGAACACGACATCCCATTCCAGCCCCTTGGACGCATGCACGGTCAGGAGCTGGACGGCCTCGTGGTTCACCTCCGGCGCTGCGGCATCGAGGCCGTTTTCCTCGGCCGCCGCGGCTTCAAGCCAGGCGAGGAACGCCAAGACGTCGACCCGGTGGGAGGTGTGCAGGAACCCGGCCGCTGCGTCCTGGAAGGCGTCCAGGTTGCGTCGGGCCTGATGGATGCTGATCCCGGGCCGCGCGGCAACTTCGATGTCCAGGAGCATCGCCCGTTCGACTTCGCCCAGCAAGGTGGTGAGATCGTCGCCCATGTAGCTGCGCAGCTGCCGGAGCTCGTCAGAGAGCCGCTGCAGCCGGCCGCGGGCCTCCGGGCTCAGCCTGCGGCCGTGCGCCGAGGTCCAGCCGTCGCGGGGCAGCCAGTCCAGGGCCTCGACCAGGCTGGCGGAATCCGTGATGTCGCCTTCAATCACTGCGTCATCGATCGTATCCTCGTCGGCACGCCCGGCGTCGTCGCCGTCCAGGCCGCCAGGGCGGCCCCGACGGCGGGCCAGGAAACTGGACCAGTCCCGCAGCGCCATCAGGTCCGCCGGGCCGATCCGCCACCGCGCGCCGGCCAGCAGGCGCATGAGGGAGTCCGAGCGGCCGGGGTCGGCCAGGACTCGGAGCGTGGCCACAAGATCGATGATTTCCGGTGTGTCCAACAGCCCGCCGAGCCCGACGATTTCATAGGGAATGCCCCGGACTTCGAATTCGCGGCGAATGCATTCCATTTGTGCCCGCCGCCGGCAGAGGACGGCCATGGCCGGCGGAACCGGGTCGGCGGGCTGCGCGGCGTCGAAGTCCGTCACGCGGAATTTCAGCACGTCTCCGGCGATCGCCGCGGCCTCGGATTCGTCCGTGGCGAACCGTCCCATCACGACCCTGCCCTCGACGGCGGCCGGGCTGGGCTGCAATGGCGGTACCTCGACGGCATCGGCAGTTTCCCGGGCACCGGCGGTCCCAAGGTTCGCCGCCGCCTTGCTCAGAGGAGCCGAAATGAGGTTGGCCGTGGCCAGGATGTTGCGCCCGTTGCGCCACGCGGTGGTCAAATACGAGGTCGGCGCCACGGCGAAGCGCCGGGCCGGGCCGGCCGGACCGCTTTCCTGGCCCCCGCCGGTTTCCTGGTCCCCGCCGGTTTCCTGGTCTCCGCCGCTGCTGTGGGCGGTGCCGTCGCCGCTGACGAGGACCGGGAATTCACGGACGAAGTGGAAAAGTTGCCCGGCGGAGGCTCCCCGGAATCCGTAGATGGACTGGTTCGGGTCCCCCACCGCGGTGACGGCATGGCCGTCACCGAAGAGCCGGGAGAACAGCACCAACTGGGCGTGCGAGGTGTCCTGGAACTCATCGAGCAGCACTACCTTGTAGCGTTGCCGTTCCGTTTGGGCGGCGACCGGAATCTCGTTGGCCACCCGGGCCGCCAGGGCCACGAGGTCGCCGAAGTCCAGGGCGCCGCGGGCGCGCTTCACCGCGGAGTAGCGGCCCACCATGTCCGCGACGCTGGCGCGGGTGCGCAGCATCGCGCTGAGCTCGCCCGCCGCCTGGGTGGGGTTCTTCTTGGCCTCTGCGACGTACGGCAGCGATTCGTACGCGGCGACCCGTTCCAGCAGCCAGCCACGGACCTCGGCCGGGTCCTGCAGGTGCTCCGCGCATTCTCCTGCCAGCTGGATCACGGCCTTGACGAGCGTCGATTTGGCGGACCGGAAGTGTTCGTAGTCCCCGTCAAAGGCTTCCACGACCTCGCTGGCGAGCTGGAACGACTGGGCGCCGCCGAGCAACACGACGTCGCGTTCGACGCCGAGGCGGAGGCCATAGTCGGACACGATGCCGCTCGCGTACGAGTGGTAGGTGGAGACCTTGGGTTCGAGCGCGTCCGTGCTCAGCAGCCCGGCCGGGAAGACAGTGTTCCCGGTGTCGGCCGCCGCGATGCGCGTCAGGGCGGCCAGCTTGGCCCGGATCCGCGAGGCGAGTTCACCGGCGGCCTTACGCGTGAAGGTGACGCCGAGGACCTCCTCCGGCCGGACCCGGCCGTTGGCAACGAGCCAGACCACCCGGTCCGCCATGGTGGCGGTCTTCCCCGAGCCCGCGCCGGCGATCACGAGCCGCGGCGTGAGGGGCGAGGAAATGATCAGGGACTGTTCGGCAGTGGGGCTGTTCTTCTCCCCCAGCAGTGCCGACAGCTCCTCCGGGCTGAACCGCGGTGCGGGAAGGGGATTCGGTGCCGGATGCAGGCCGGCCGGGCCGGTCGCCGGCGCCTCGGGGGTCATTCAGTAACCTGCTTTCCCCGCACGCACAGCGGGCACACTTCAGGGAGCCGGCAGCCGTGGCCGCCGTGGCCTCCCTTGGACGGATCGTGGCGGGCCTGAAAAACACTGCCGGACATCACACGGGCGGCGTCGCCGACCATCTCCAGCGCCCAGTTGTCCTGCGGGTCCAGTGGGGCCTGGGCTTGGATGCCGGGGCTCTTGGTTGTGGTGCCCAGCTGGGCCAGGACGGCCCCGCCTGGCAGCGGCGGCGGCCCGTCGTCGGGACCTGCAAAGCCCCCGGCCAGCACGGCGGCCTGATAGGCGCCCAGCTGCGGGTGGCGGTCCAGATCCGCCTTGCCGGGCTGGCGCTTGCCGGTCTTGAGGTCGATGATCACCAGCCGGCCCTCGGCGTCGATCTCGAGCCTGTCGACTTGGCCCCGCAGCACGGCGGGCCGCGCCGGTCCGAGGCTCCCGCCGTCGCCGGGTTCGGAGGCGGGTCCGGCGGTGGTCTCCGCCGGAACGTCCGGCAGTTTGACTTCAAAGTCCTGTTCGACGCCGATCAGGCTCCGGCCCTCGCTGCGCATCACGAGGACATACTGGGCGAGCTTGCGGACCATGGACTCGGCACGCTGGAAGTCCAGCTTGCCCTCCCAGTTGTCCTTCATCCCCAGTGTGGGCCAGCGCCGGACGAGTTCCGCGACGTATTCGCTTCCCGAGGCGTCCGGGAGGTCCTGCGCGATGGCGTGGACCAGAGTTCCCAGGCTGCGGGCAAAATCCGTCGCGGCTTCTCCGCCGGCGGCCTGGACAAACCAGTCCAGCGGCGATTTCTGCACGGTTTCGACCTTCGAGGGCGACACGAACACGGTACCGCCCGGCGGAACAACCGGCTCCTCCGAGGACAACTCGGCCAGTCCCCACCAGCTCGCGGGGTGTGCGCCCGGAACCGGCGGCTCAGTTGTGGCCAGGGCTCCCAGCACGGCCGCGGCTTCGGCCGACTCCGCAGCCTTGGGGTCGAGCTGGGCGTACTGGCGCAGTTCCGCCACCAGCGCCCGGAGGGTCAGCGGACGCTCGACCGGCGTAAAGCCCCGGCGGTCCTGCCCCGGCCGCAGCGGCGCCACATAGTCCAGGAACGAGGACGGCTGCTCATCCTCCGAGGACACGGCAGTGCAGATCAGCACCTCGCGGGCGCGGGACACCGCGGTGGAAAAGCTTCGGAGTTCGTCATAGCGGATTTCGCGCAGCCGGCTCTGCGGATCCAGTCGCAGGGCATATTCCACACCGTGTTCGACAGCGTCGGCGAACAAAGTGCTGCCGAGCAGTTCGCCGCGCAGCCGGGTGTTGGGCCACACGCCTTCCTGCAGTCCCGGCACGATCACCACAGGCCACTCCCGGCCGGCGGCGCTGGCAGGGGTCATGAGTTCCACCGCGTCCTCCAGCTGCGCCCGGGCGGCCAGGGTATCCATGGGCAGTTCCTGGCTCAGCAGGTATTCAAGGAATTGCTCGGGGCCGGAGCCGGGCAGCTGGTCGACAAAGCGTTCCGCGGTATGGAAAAGCGCCATCATGGCATCGAGGTCACGGTCGGCCCTGGCACCGGCCGACCCTCCGGCGAGGGCGGCCTCGGTCCAGCGGGAGGCAAGGCCGGTGGAATGCCAGAGCGCCCAAAGCACCGTCTCGGCGTTCCCTCCTGGGGCCTCGGCGGCGTCCTGCCCCGCCCGGATCATCCGGGCGATCCGGCGGGCCGAGTGCCCCTCGATGCCCAGCGTTGCCAGCGCCCCGGGCTCCAGCAGAGCTTCGACCAGGAGGGCGTCGCTGGTGCGTCCGCCGCCGCCCAGGAGTTCCTCCCGGCGCAGCGACTGCCGCAGCCTCCGCAATTCAATCGACGTGGCGCCCCCTATCCGGGACGTCAGCAAGGACACGGCCGACTCGGGCGTGAGCGCGGCGGGGTCCAGGGCCACCGCATAGGCATCCAGCAGTGGACGGACCGCGACCTCGTCCCGGACGGCGGATTCGGCGACGGGAATCCGGACCGGAATCCCCTGGCCGGCCAAGTACCGCTGCAGCTGGCTGAGCTGGCCGCCGTTGCGCACGATCACGGCAATGTCCCCAAGTTCCCGGGCGTCGTTCAGCTGTGCTTCGAGGATCCGCTGCGCCACGTACCGCAGTTCGTGGACCGGGGACGGCAGCAGGTGGGCCTCGACCGCCCCAGGGCGGCCGGCGGCGCGGGGCGCCCCGTCCGGCGTCGGGAGCTCAGATCCCGGCGCCGGGACCGGTTCAGGTTGTTCGAGCCGGCGTGCGGACTGTCCGCCGGACCTGCGGGAGATGCGCCCGGCCACCGACAGCCATGCCTCTGCCACGTCCGGGGCATGCCGATGCGCCGTCCACAGGGGACGCTCCAGGATCACTGCGTCAGGGGCCAGGAGGCGGGGAAGCTCCGCCACGAGATCCGGGCGCGCCCCGCGGAAGCCCTGAACCACAGTGTCCGGCGAGGCAGTGATGATGGCGTCCTTGCCGGCGGCGATGTCCGCCAGCAATTCGAAGACCGCGGGGTTCGCCTCCTGGATGTCGTCCACCAGAATCAGTTGCAGGCGGTCACGCTCGGCGGCGAGGAAATCCGGTGAGTCCTGGAAGATCTGGCGTGCGGCAGTGATGATGCCGGCGGGGTCAAAGGCCTCGGGCATGCGCAGGTCCAGGACGTCGCGGTACTCGGAGTAGAGTGCGGCCGCCGGAATCCAGTCGGGCCGGTTGCACTGCCGGGCCAACGCCACGAGGTCCTCGGCCGTCCGCCCGGATTCGATGATCCGGTCAAAGAGCTGGCGCACTTCCTGGCGGAAACCGCGGGTCTGCAGGGCAGCGTCCAGGTCCTCCGGCCACGGCAGTTCGAGGCCGGGCAGCGCATGGCCCTCCAGCAGCTCCTTGATGATCAGGTCCTGTTCCGGGCCGGAGAGCAGCTTCGGCTGGCGCGGCAGCGGCAGGAGGCCTTCTGCCTTGGCACGCCGGATCAGATCGAAGGCATATGACGCCCAGGTCCGCGCCGGCGTCGTGCTCAGGCTCCGGTCCAAGCGGGCCGTGAAGCGGTCGCGGAGCGTGTCCGCGGCGAGCCTTCCGGGAGCCAGGATGAGCATCCGCTCCGGGTCCAGGCCGTCCCGGAGAGTGCGGCGGACGGCAGCCTCGACGAGGACCGTCGATTTACCGGTGCCGGGTGCTCCTGGCACCAGGACGGGGCCGGAGCCGGACGGAACCTCGACGGCGCCGAGCTGGTCCAGCGACAGCACCGGGACCGCGCTGTGGTGGGTCCGGGGCGGCAGCAGGCGCAGTCCTGCAGACTGAGACTTTGCCTGCTGAAACTGTGCCTGCTCTGACTCTGCCTGTTCAAACTCTGCCTGTTTAATCTCTGCCTGTTCAAACTTCTGGCCGTGGCTGGGGGTACTCACACAGTCATTTCATCATCGGGTACCGACAATTTATGCGACTCCCGCTCGAGCCGCTCCGCGATGGCGTCGATCCGGTCGAAGTCGGCGTCGGTGGGCGCCCACCGGCCGGAGGCCAGGTCAACGCGCCAGCGTCCCTCGCCGGTCCGGAGGAAGTCGTCATAACGGCCCAGCAGCGGGGTACCCTCCTGGAGATAGAGGGCCAAGGCCTCGTGCTCGAGGCCGGGAGGCGCGTCCCCGCTGGACTTCAGGACGCGCCACCAGGGCACGCTGCTGCCATGGTGGCTCATGACCGAACCGACCTGGCGCGGGCCGCCGGAGCCGAGGAGTTCCGCAACGTCGCCATAGGCCACCGCAGTACCGGCCGGGATCAACGCCACGAGCTCCAGCACCGCCTCCACATACTCCGTCCGCATCGGTCCAGCCTAGCCGTTCCGGACGCTGGACCCGATCCCGGACGGCACGCGGGCACGGCGGTCAAGAACTGTCGGAGGCAGCAGGTAGCGTTGACGCATGAGCACTTGGAACAGCCTTCCCCGCGCAGCCTTCGACCTCGAAACAACGGGCCGCAACTCCCGCTCGGCACGGATCGTCACGGCGTCGGTCACAGTGGTGGACTCCGTCGGCGGAGTGATCAAGGAACACGAATGGCTAGCCGATCCGGGCGTTGAGATTCCCACCGAGGCCAGCGATATCCACGGCGTCACTACCGAGCAAGCCCGCCGCGAAGGCCGCCCGGCCGCCGAGGTGACGCGCGAACTCGCCGCCGTGCTGCAGGAGCTGTTCGACGCCGACGTTCCCGTCATCGCTTTCAACGCCAGCTACGACTTCACCGTGCTCGCGGCAGAGTCGGCCCGGTACGGCGTCCCGCAGTTGAGCCGCTTCCCGGTCCTGGACCCTTACATCATGAACAAGCAGGTGGACCGGTACCGCAAGGGCAAGCGCACGCTCACCGCCCTGTGTGAGGAATACGGCGTCAGCCTGGACAATGCCCACACCTCCGCTGCCGACGCCCTGGCAACCTTGCGCATGCTCGACGCCATGGCCGGCAAATTCCCCAAGCTCAGGATGCCGGCGAGCCACCTGCACCAGCTCCAGGTCGAATGGGCCTCGGCCCAGGCCGCGGATTTCCAGAGCTACCTGCGCAAAACGAAGCCAGCCGCCGTGATCGAAGGCGACTGGCCCGTCCTGCCGCCCGAGGACGCCAGCCGCGGCGACTTCTAGGATTTCCGGACGCCGGGACAACTGGACGCCGGGGCTCCTTGACGTCCGGAGCAGGGTGCGGGAGCACTTCTTAAAACGAAACGTTCGCCCTTGGAACGGCTTAACTAGACCCCCGCTGCACGTAAATCCAGCAATTGCGACGGAGCTCACACTACCCGGGGCTTCCAACTGCCGGGTGCTCCTTTGCCGATGATTCCGCAGCCCCGTGCCGCCGCTGCCAGGATCACGGCCGATCACCCGGAATCCTGAAGATACTTCGTGAAACGCTCGCACCAGCCCTGATTCGTTCGGATTGAATGGGCGTCCACGTCGGATGACACAATTATCTTTCGCGGTGTGCCTGCTCCACCCGGCGCCCAAATCAGCGGCCGGGGGCCCGATGAGCCTCCCGCGACCCTCTGAATTCAGACGAAAGTGATTGCGTGATGAAAAGCAAAGCCTTGAAGTGGCTGACAACCGTTCCCGTGGCCCTCGCCGTGGCGGTCTCCCTTGCAGCGTGCGGCGGCGGGTCGGCGCAGACAACGGCCTCACCCTCCGATGCCCTCCAGGGCAGCGACCAGAAATCCCTGGACAAATACACGACCAAGGACGTCACTCCCCTGGACAAGATTGACAAGTCCAAGCTCGGCCTGATCAGTGAGGGAACCCTGACTGTCGGAACGCTTTCGGACGCCCCGCCGAACATCTACATCGACGAGTCCGGCAAGTTCACCGGCTACGACAACGAGCTCCTGCGTGCCATTGCGGACAAGCTGGGCCTCAAGGTGGAGTTCAAGGCGACCGGCTTCGCGTCGCTGCTCGCCCAGGTCCAGAACAAGCAGTTCGACCTCGGGTCCTCCTCGATTTCCACCACTGACGCCCGCCGCGAGACCGTGGGCTTCACCAACGGCTACGACTTCGGCTACATGGCCGTGGTGGCGAAGAAGGACTCCAACATCAAAGGCTTCAAGGACCTGACTAAGGACACCCGCATCGCCGTAGTCCAGGGCACCGTGCAGGATGACTACGTCACCAACACGCTCCAGATCGAGCCGGTCCGCTTCGAGGACTACAACACCGCCTACGCCAACTTGAAGAACGGCCAGGTTGACGCCTGGGTCGCACCGTCGCAGCAGGCCACCGGCCAGGTCAAGGAAGGCGACGGAACCGTCATCGCCGAGTCGGTTGTGAACACCCAGAACTTCACCGCGTACGCCGTGAACAAGGAAAACCAGCCGCTCATTGACGCGCTGAACTCCGGCCTCGACGCCGTGATTGCCGACGGCACCTGGTCCAAGCTGACCAAGGAATGGTACCCGGACCGCGAGACCCCGGCCACGTGGTCCCCGGGCTCCAAGGCCGTCACCGTTCCGAAGTCCTAGTCCATGGATGCACTCGATCAACTCGTAAAGACCTTCTTTGACTGGGAGGCGATGGCGGCCGTCCTGCCGAACATGATCATGTTCGGCCTGCGGAACACCCTGATCCTGGCGGTCTCCTCGGGTGTGCTCGGGTGCATCCTGGGCATGGTCCTGGCCGTCATGGGCACATCCCGGAGCACTGCGCTGCGGGTGCTCTCCCGGATCTACACGGATGTGTTCCGCGGCGTTCCCGCCATTGTGGTCATCCTGCTGATCGGCCTCGGGCTCGGACCCATAGTCCGGGCACTGACCGGATCCACAAACCCGTTCCCGCTCGCCATCTTCGCCCTGACCCTCATGGCGGCGGCCTACATCGGCGAGATCTTCCGCTCGGGCATCCAGAGCGTGGAAAAGGGCCAGCTCGAGGCCTCCCGCGCCCTGGGATTCAGCTACAGCTCATCCATGCGCCTCGTGGTGATTCCGCAGGGCATCCGGCGGGTGCTCCCGGCCCTGGTCAACCAGTTCATCACGCTGATCAAGGACTCCTCCCTGATCTATCTGCTGGGCCTCCTCGCAAGCGAGCGTGAGATCTTCCGGATCGGTAACGATGCCGCCGCCAACACGGGGAACCTGTCGCCGTTGGTTGCCGCGGCGTTCATGTACCTCATCCTGACCGTTCCGCTGACCCACTTGGTCAACTACATCGACAAGCGCCTGCGTACCGGCCGTCCGGAGAAACGGCAGCCGGACGACGCCGCGGCCCTGATCGGGAAGGGAGCTCAGGCATGAGCGAATTCGCCTCCGGCTCACTGACCGGCAAGAATCTTCACCTGTCCTTCGGCTCAAACCATGTCCTCCGCGGCATCGACCTGCACGTCGCGACGGGCACCACCGCCTCGGTGATCGGCCCCTCCGGCTCAGGGAAGTCCACGCTGCTGCGGGTCATGAACCGCCTGATCGAACCGGACCAGGGCGACATCCTGCTCGATGGCCGCTCGGTCCTGAAGGACAACCCGGACGAGCTGCGCCAGCGGATCGGCATGGTGTTCCAGCAGTTCAACCTGTTCCCGCACAAGACCGTGGTGGACAACGTCTCGCTGGCGCTGCGGAAGCTGCGCAAGCTGCCGGCCGAGCAGGCCCGGGCCGAGGCGCTCGAGCAGCTCGACCTGGTGGGGCTCAAGCACAAGGCCGACGCGCGTCCTGCCAACCTCTCCGGCGGCCAGCAGCAGCGCGTCGCCATTGCCCGCGCCCTGGCCATGAAGCCGGAGGTGATGTTCTTCGACGAGGCCACTTCCGCCCTCGATCCGGAGCTCGTCAAGGGTGTGCTGGCGCTGATGGCCGACCTCGCCAAGGGCGGCATGACCATGGTGGTGGTGACCCACGAGATGGGCTTCTCCCGCAACGTCTCGGACACCGTGACCTTCATGGACGCCGGCGTCGTTGTCGAGTCCGGTCCGCCGGAACAAATCTTTACCAGCCCGCGGACTGAACGGCTGCAGGGGTTCCTCGCGGACGTTCTGTAGTTCGCCGGCCGCGGCATTAACGACTGATGGCACCCGCCGCGGCGGGTGCCATCAGTCGTTAAAGGGCTCAGGCTACGCCGTGGCGCCGGCTGCCGCCTTCGCCGCGGCCGGCAGGGCATCGAAGATCCGGTTCATCGCAGTGTCGTCGTGCGCGGCGGAGAGGAACCAGGCTTCGAAGACCGACGGCGGCAGGTAGACGCCGGAGTCCAGCATGGAGTGGAAGAACGGGGCATAGCGGAACACTTCCTGGCCCTGGGCGTCCTCGTAGTTGTGGACACCCCGGGCGCCCGTGCCGAACGCCACGGAGAACAGGTTGCCCGCGCGCTGGATGGAGTGGTCCACGCCGGCCGCGTCGAGGGCGGAGGACAGCGCCGCGGAGAGTTCCAGCGAGCGGGCGTCCACGAACGCATAGACCTCGGGGGTCGCGTGCGTGAGGGTCGCGACCCCGGCGGCCATGGCGACCGGGTTCCCGGACAGGGTCCCGGCCTGGTAGACGGGTCCCAGGGGCGCCAGGTAGTCCATGACCTCCGCGCGTCCGGCGAGGGCCGCCGTCGGCATGCCGCCGCCAATCACCTTCCCGAACGTCAGCAGGTCCGGGGTCCACGGCTCGGCGGCGTCGGCGGCCCCGCCGGTGAGGCCCCAGTAGCCGGAGTAGCCGGTGCGGAAGCCGGTCAGGACCTCGTCGAGGATCAGCAGGGCGCCGTGCTCGCGGGTGATCCGGGACAGGCCGGCGTTGAAGCCGTCGCCGGGGGTGACCACGCCCATGTTGGCGGGAGCGGCTTCGGTGATGACGGCGGCAATGCTGTCACCGTGCTTGGCGAAGGCGGCTTCGACGGCGTCGAGGTCGTTGTAAGGCAGCACGAGGGTCTCGGCGGCAGTAGCGGCGGTGACGCCGGCCGAGCCGGGCAGCGCGAGGGTCGCCAGGCCGGAGCCGGCGGCGGCGAGGAGGCCGTCGAGGTGGCCGTGGTAGCAGCCGGCGAACTTGATGATGAGGTTCCGCCCGGTGAAGCCGCGGGCCAGCCGGACGGCCGTCATGGTCGCCTCCGTGCCGGTGGACACCATCCGGACGCGCTCGGCGGCAGGGACGCGCTCCTTGACGATGGCGGCAAGGTTCGCCTCGTCCGGCGTGGAGGCGCCGAAGGACAGTCCGCGGTCGACGGCGGCGTGCACGGCGGCGAGGACGTCCGGGTGGGCGTGCCCCAGCAGCGCCGGGCCCCAGGAGCAGACGAGGTCGACGTAGTCGGCACCGTCGGCGTCGGTCAGGTAGGCACCCTTGGCGGACACCATGAACCGCGGCGTCCCGCCCACGGAACCGAAGGCGCGCACGGGTGAGTTCACGCCGCCCGGCATCAGCTGGCGGGCGCGGTCAAAGAGTTCCTCGTTGCGAGGCATGCTGGAAGTCATGGTTCCTATTCTTTCAGTTCGCGGCCAGCAGCGCGGCCACGCGGGGCGCCACGTCGGTGCCGAAAAGTTCGATGGAGCGCATCATCGCCGTGTGCGGCAGGGTGCCGTTGCTGTACTTGAGGTCAAAGCGGTCCACGCCCAGGTTCTTCTTGAGCAGGGCGATCTTCGCGGCCACGGTTTCGGGCGAGCCGACATAGAGGGCTCCCTCGGGCGTGCACATCGCGTCGAACTCGCCCCGGCTGGCCGGACCCCAGCCGCGTTCGGCCCCGATCCGGTTCCGCTGCTCGAGCCAGTGCGGGAAGAACTCCTCCCGGGCTTCCTCATCCGTCGCGGCAACGTGGCCGGGTGAATGCGTGGCCATCTGCTGCATCGGGTGCCCGTACTTTCCCATGGCCTCACGGTAGAGGTTGGCCAGCGGCGCGAAGGACCGCGGCTGGCCGCCGATGATCGCGAAGATGATCGGGTAGCCGTACTCGGCGCAGCGCAGCACCGATTCGGGGGTGCCGCCCACGCCGATCCAGGTCGGCAGCAGGTGGTGTTCCAGCGGCGGATAGACGCTCAGGCCGTTGATGGCCGGCCGGGTGCGTCCCTCCCAGTGGACCGGTTTCTGTGCCCGGACCTTGTCGAAGAGCTCAAGCTTTTCCTCGAAGAGGACCTCGTAGTCGGCCAGGTCGAGGCCGAAGAGCGGGAAGGATTCGATGAAGGACCCGCGGCCCAGCATGACCTCTGCCCGGCCGCCGGAGATGGCGTCCACGGTGGCGAAGCGCTGGAAGACCCGGATGGGGTCATCGGAGCTGAGCACTGTCACGGCGGAGCCGAGCCGGATGTTCTTGGTGCGGGCGGCCGCCGCGGCCAGGAAGACCTCCGGGGCCGAAACCGCGAAATCGCGGCGGTGGTGCTCCCCCACCGCGAAGGCGTGCAGGCCGATCTCGTCCGCAAGTTCGGCCTGTTCCAGGAGCTGCCGCAGCACCTGCGCGTGCGGAACGGGGTGGCCGTCCGGGAAGACGCCGACGTCACCGAAGGTGTTCAGGCCGAGGAGGATGCGGTTGGACCCCACCGGGGCAGTGGGCGTCGAGATCCGGGGCTCGGGGGCCGTGTTCACCGGGATTCCTTCAGCCAGCCGGCGAGCTCGCTCGCCCAGTAGGTCAGCACCATGTTGGCACCGGCGCGCTTGATGCCCAGGACGGACTCGGTGATGGCGGCACGGCGGTCGATCCAGCCGTTCTCGGCGGCGGCCTCGATCATCGAGTACTCGCCGGAAATTTGGTAGGCGGCCACGGGGACGGGGCTCATGGCGGCGACGTCGGCAAGGATGTCCAGGTAGCTCATGGCAGGCTTCACCATGACCATGTCGGCGCCTTCTGCCAGGTCCAGGTCGACCTCCAGGATCGCCTCCCGACGGTTCGCGGCGTCCATCTGGTAGGTGCGTCGGTCGCCGGTCAGCTGCGAGTCGACGGCTTCGCGGAACGGGCCGTAGAACGCGGAGGCATACTTCGCGGCGTAGGCCACAATGGCGGTGTTGGCGTGCCCGGCGTCCTCGAGGGCCTGTCGGATCACGGCGACCTGGCCGTCCATCATGCCCGAGGGGCCCAGGACGTGGGCGCCGGCCTCGGCCTGCGCGACCGCCATCTGGCCGTAGATTTCCAGGGTCGCATCGTTGTCGACGTAGCCGTTGGCGTCGAGGACGCCGCAGTGGCCGTGGTCGGTGAATTCGTCCAGGCACACGTCACTCATGACCACGAGTTCGTCGCCGACCTCGGCGCGGACGTCCCGGATGGCCTTGTTCAGCACACCGTCGGGGTCCAGGGAGGCCGTGCCGAGCGCGTCCCGGACTGCCGGGACGCCGAACAGCATGATGCCGCCGACGCCCAGCTGCACGGCCTCGGCCGCGGCGCGCCGGAGCGAATCGGTGGTGTGCTGCTGCACGCCGGGCATCGAGGCGATCGGGTTGGGCTCGCTCAGGCCTTCGCGGATGAAGGCCGGCAGGATGAGCTCCGAGGCCGAGAGCCGGTGTTCAGCGGTCAGCCGGCGCATGGCCGGGGTGGTGCGGAGCCGGCGTGGGCGGTGGGTCGGGAAGCTCATGTGGTGTCCTTTGCTGAGGGCTCTGCGACTGACGGATGAGGTGAAGAGTGCTGGTGGTCCAGGGACCGGACGACGGCGGCAACCAGGCCGGACGCCGTAGGCTCCTGGGCGACGGCGGCGACGGTGAGTCCGAGTGAGGCCGCCTCGGCCGCCGTCGAGCGTCCGATGGCGACGAAACGGCAGTTGCCCAGCGGGGCGAGGTCCGCGTGGATGCGGCGGACTGCGCTGGGCGAGGCGGCGACGACGGCGTGCAGCCGGCCGGCACCGATTTCCGCTTTCGCCTCGGCCACCGTGAGCACGGTGGGCGGCGGCGCGTCCTGCCCTGCGGGACCGGTCCCGTGCGGCGAGGTCTGCGGCGACGTCTGCGGTGAGGTCTGCGGTGAGGTCGGTGCAGACGCGGGCAGGGCCCGGCGCGGATCGGCCGGATAGTCGACCGTGTTGTAGGCGGTGACGGCCTGGACAGCCGCACCGCGGGCCTCGAGGCCCTTGCGCAGCCGCGGGTCGGCAATGTCCGCCTGGGGCAGGAGCACGCTGCCTTGGTTCTGGGGCCAGATGTCGAGCATACCCGTTCCGGACTGCTGGCCTGTGGGGGCAAGGTCGACGCTGATGCCCCGGGATTCCAGGAAGCTGCGGGTCGCCGGGCCGATCGTGGCCACGAGAATGCTGCCGGGCAGCCAGCTGCTGAGGGAGGCGCCGCGTTCGGCCGCCTTCGCCTCAAGAGCCTGGACGGTGGTCACACTGCTGATCACGAGCCACGTGTAGGCCCCGGCGCCGAGGGCGTCGAAGGCGACGTCGAGGGAGTGCTGGTCACTGGCCTGCTCGAAGTCGATCAGCGGCAGGAGCAAGGGCTCGGCACCGACACGGCGGAGGGCCGTGACGAGCTCCCCCGCCCGGTCCGGGCTGCGGGCTACCAGCACACGGGCACCGTCCGGCACCCTCATGCCCGGTGTTCCGCCCGTGTGGTGATGGTCGCTGTGCCGTCCCATGAAGTGGTGGAATCCGCTGTTCAGGAAGCTGCCAGGTCCGCGATGTCGGCGGCGCCGCGGGCCAGCAGGACTTCCGCCAGCTCGATCCCGAGCAGCGTTGCCCCGACCTCGGTGAGGCCGTCGGTGGCCTTCTTGTCGCGGACGGTTGCCGTGCCGTCAACCGCGCAGACCACCGCTTCGAGGTACAGCATGCTGCCCTTGCGGTAGGCATAGGCGCCCACCGGGGCGGCACATCCGGCCTCCAGACGGGCCAGCAAAGCGCGTTCCGCCGTGACGGCGAGCCGGGTGTCCTGATCATCGAGGGCCGCGAGGGCCTGCGCCAGCACGCCCTGGGAGCCCTCCGTGGACCCGGCCCTGCGGGGAGCATCGGCGGTGCGGCATTCGATCGCCAGGGCGCCCTGCCCGGCGGCAGGGAGCATGACGTCCGTCTCGAGGTACTCGCTGACCGCGTCGAGCCGGCCGATCCGGTGCAGTCCGGCGGCGGCGAGCACGACGGCGTCGAGGTCGCCGGATTTGCCGTCAACGACGGCGTCGTTCGTGTTGCCCGCCAGGCCGGGGACGCGCCCCAGCCGGGTGTCCACGTTGCCGCGGATGTCGCGGATGTCCAGGTCCGGACGCACGGCGCGGAGCTGGGCCGCGCGCCGCGGGGAGCCGGTGCCGACGCTCGCCCCGCTGGGCAGATCGGCAAGCTTGAGCCCGTCGCGGGCGCACAGCACGTCCCGGACGTCGACGCGTTTCGGTGTGGCCGCGAGGCTCAGGCCGAGGGCGGGACCTGTGGGGAGGTCCTTGAGCGAATGCACGGCGACGTCGCATTTGTCCTGCAGCAGGGCGTCGCGCAGCGCGGCGACGAACACGCCGGTGCCGCCCATCTGGGACAGCGAGCCTTTGAGGACATCGCCGTCGGTCCGGATGTGGACGAGCTCGACAGGGAACCCGCCGAGAGCGGCCAGCTGGTCCGCTGTCTGCTGGGTCTGGGTCAGGGCCAGTTTGCTGGCGCGGGTGCCGATCCGGACGGTCATGGGGTCACCCGGCCCGCCGCCGTCGCAGCCGTGCCCGAAGCCGTGGGCGCGGCCCGGTAGGGATCGTGTCCGGTCCCCACCATGGTGTCGGCGCCGGCGATGGTGGGCTTGTCGCCGCGGAAGTTCGCGCAGCAGCCGGGACGGCAGACGTCATACCAGGGGCCGAGCTTGGTCAGGTGCGGCCGCTCCGCGATGTTGTTCGCGGCGGTTCGCTCGCAGATGAGGTCCACGAGCCCGGCGACAAACTTGCGGTGCGTTCCGGGCGTGGGGACGCGGGTCGCGGCCAGGTCCAGCCTGGCGCAGGTCTCCAGCGCCTCGGTGTCCAGGTCCCAGACCACTTCCATGTGGTCGCTGACAAAGCCCACGGGCACAATCACGATGCCCTTGACGCCCTGGCCGGCGAGCTCCTCGATGGCGTCGTTGATGTCCGGTTCGAGCCACGGCACGTGCGGGGCGCCGGAGCGGGACTGGTAGACGAGCGACCACGGTGCGGTCAGGCCCGTCTCGGCCTCCACCCGGCGGATGATCTCGGTGCCGGAGGCCAGGTGCTGGGCCACGTAGGCGGAGGTTTCCTCGAAATCTCGGGGCTCACCCTCGGAGCGGCCGGCGGCCTCGGCGTCGCGGGTCGGGATGGAGTGCGTCGCGAACAGGATGTGCATGGGGGCGTCCGGGGTGCCGGCCGCGGCCAGCTGGGCGCGGACGTCGGCGATGCCGGCGGCGGTGCCCTCGATGAAGGGTTCCACGAAGCCGGGATGGTCGAAGTACTGGCGCACCTTGTCGACCTCGAGCTTGCCGTCGAGTCCGGTTTCGGTCAGCGCCATGCCGATGTCCTCGCGGTACTGGCGGCAGCTGGAGTAGCAGGAGTAGGCGCTCGTGGTGAGCATGAGGACCTTGCGGTGGCCGGCGTCGTAGATCTCCTGCAGGGTCTGCGGGATGTACGGGTCCCAGTTGCGGTTGCCCCAGAACACGGGCAGCCCGATGCCGCGGCCGGCAAGTTCGGCCTCGAGGCCGGCTTTGAGCTGACGGTTCTGTCCGTTGATGGGGCTGATGCCGCCGTTGGCGCGGTAGTGGTGCGAGACCTCTTCGAGCCGTTCGTCGGGGATGCCGCGGCCGCGGGTGACGTTGCGGAGGAACGGGATGACGTCCTCCTGGCCTTCGGGTCCGCCGAAGGAGGCGAGGAGCACGGCGTCGTACTCCTTGGGGGCCATCCGGCCGGCCTCGGTGACAGGGTTCACGGCGGTTACTGAGGCTGCGGATTCCTGGGGATCCAGCGGGCTCATGCCAGGACCTCGGCAATCTCGGCGGCGGTGACGCGGCGGCCGGTGTAGAACGGGATTTCTTCCCGGACATGGTGCCGCGCTTCGGTGGCCCGCAGGTGCCGCATCAGGTCCACGAGGTCCACGAGTTCGGGGGCTTCCAGCCCGAGGATCCATTCCCAGTCGCCCAGGGCGAAGGAGGAAACCGTGTTGGAGATGACCTGGGGGAAGTCGCGGCCCAGCATGCCGTGGTCGCGGAGCATGGCGCCGCGCTCGGCGTCCGGCAGGAGGTACCACTCGTAGGAGCGGACGAAGGGGTAGACGCAGAGCCACTCAGCAGGTTCCACACCGCGGGAGAACGCCGGGGTGTGGTTCTTGGCGAACTCGGCCTCGCGGTGCACGCCCATGGCGGACCAGACGATCTCCGTGCCGGCGAACAGCTTGCTGCGCCGGATGTCCCGGACTGCCCGCTGCAGCGCTTCCGGCCGGGGACCATGCAGCCAGACCATGATGTCTGCGTCGGCCCGCATCGCCGAGACGTCGTAGCTGCCGCGGTGGACGACGCCGGCGTCGGCGAGACTCTTCATCAGCGCGTCGAAGTCTTCGGCTGCGTCCGCGCCGCGCAAGATGTCCGCGGACCGCTTGAAAACGGTCCAGAGGGTGAAGAACTGCTCAGTTGAATCTTCGGGCGCCGGTGCCCCGGCGACTGATTCTCCGGGGACTGACATTCCGGTTTTAGTGACAGATTCGGCAGAAGTGTGGCTCATGCATACCAGTCTGCCTCCTCTCCCCAGCTAAGTCGAAAAAAAGCACTTCTACAACGCGTAGAAGTGCTTTATTTCACACCGGGAGGCTGGCCCGCGGGGACGGGTCCGTCAGCTCCGGTCCGCGGGGACGGGTCTGTCAGCTCCGGCGCATCCGGACGACCGCGACGCCGGCGCCGAGCGAGAGCGCCACCAGGCAGATGCCCCAGCCGATCAGCGGGGACGGCCCGGCGGGTTCCACCGCCGAGGTGGCCTGCAGGGAGGTGTTGCCGGAGTGGCCCTTGGCCGGGGCCGTGGACGAACCGGCCGAGCTTGAACTGGTTGCGGAAGGCCGCGGCGCGGCGGGCTTCGACGGCGCCTGCGTGCCGGTACCGCTGCCCGCGGCCGGCACAGCGGTTCCGGGCTGGGCATCGGCGGCCGRGTCGGCGCCCGTGCTCCCCAGGGCTGGCTGGCCGGGAGCCTGCCCGGTGGCCGGCAGAGCCGGAGCAGAACCGCCTGTGGCGGGCGCTCCCGGCACCGGGGCTGTGGACGGCGGGCCGGCCGGCGGCGCAGCTTTCGCGGACGGGGTGCTGGACGGCGGGGTGCTGGTGTTCGGGGCCGTGGGTTCGGGCTCGTCGGGCTCGGGGTCGCTGGGCTCCGGGTCGCTGGGTTCCGGGCTGTTGCCGTGCGACGGCGGCTGCGACGGGGTGGACTCGCCCGAGCCGGCGGACGGCGAAGGGCTTGGCGTCGTCGAGGAGCCCAGCAGCCCGTTCAGCACGTCATCGAGGCCGAGCGACAGCGAGCCCTGCGTCGACGGAACGGTGGACGCCGCCGCGGACAACCCCGTGGCCGCCTGTGAGGCAGGAACCCCTGCGGTGGCAGCCAGCAGGGCCCCGAGTGCGACTGCCGCCGCACCGTGTCGAAGGCCCCGATAGCGCCCGGTCTTCATTGTGGACACCTTGGACCTGAAAATAACCATGGTCATCGACCCTAGCCGGAATCGACCTGCAGGAAAAACTTGCAAAAACCGCGAATTAGCGGCAGGAAACCCACGGGATCGGAGGGGTTCAGGGTGCCCTTGGAGCAGCTGTGATTCGTGTGACTGAGGGTGCTTTTGGGACTCGCCGGACCGGGGTCAGGGCAGCCGATCTGAGGCAGGCGTGTTCAGGGCAGGGGCACCCACAGCTGCAGCCTTGAGTGCGGCCGCGTTGAGGGCAACAGCCTTCAGGGCAGCGGCCTTCAGGACAACAGGGTGCGGACCTGCCCCGGGGTGTCGGCCACAATCGCGGCCAGGCCGTTGCCGGACAGCCAGCCGCCCACCACGGCAAGCGTGCCGTCAGCGGCACAGATGCTCCGGACGGCCGCGACACGCTGCCTGTGGCCGAGCGACGCAAAGGGCAGTGCACCGGCCCAGCGGACCACGTCCCAGTCCGCCACGTCCCCGGCGCTGACGGAAACGCCCAGCAGGGCCGAGGCGTCAGCCAGTGCTGCGCGGAACAGTTCATCATCAGAGCGCGGCGCCGCGGCCGCTCCCCCGCCTCCGGACCCCGGCGTCGCCCCTGGGGCAGCGGCGCGCCCGTAGGAGAGCCGAAGCACATGCCGTCCCGGGCCTGTCCGCTCCGCCAGCCAGGCCCATTTGGCGGTGGCGTGCGTCAGCGCCTTGGCCTGCACGCCCGCGCTCTGCGGAGCCACAAGCACGCCGGTGCCGCGTGGCGCCCGGTCAAGGGCAGGCAGATCCACCACAAGGGTGACGAGGCTGACATCGGGTCCGGCGTCGGGGCGGAGGCCGGCAAGTTCCGGCAGGGTTTCCTCAAGCAGCCCGACGGCGGCGGGACCCTCCACCGCAACCACGAGGACCCCGGCGTCGAAGGTGGCCTGGTCTGTTGCGACGCGCCAGCCGCCGGCCGTGCGCTGCACTGACCGGGCCGGGGTGCCGCTGAGCAGGGTGACGCCGCGCTGACGCAGATCGGCGAGCAGGGCGGCGACGAGGGTGTGCATTCCGCCGAGCAGCCCGGCGACGGCGGACCCGGCCTTCGCAATCCCTGCGGACTGGGCCTTCGCAGACCCGGCTGTGGCAGCCGCCGCTCCCCTGCGCTGGGCCGCGACGGCGGCGGCGAGGGAACCGTGCTGACGGATGCCGGCCCGCAGTCCGGGGGCCACCATGTCGACGTCGAGCACCGAGGGATCGGCCGAGTGGACGCCGCCGACAACCGGTGCCACGAGTCGGTCCAGGACCCGACTGCCCATCCGCCGGCGGACCAGGGCTGACACGCTCGTTGCCGCGGCACCGGTGCCCAGCGAGGCCGGCAGCACGGCATCGATGGAGGCGCGGAGGGAACCCAGCAAGCCCAGCGACCGGCGGACTTCCGGGTCCCACGGGCTGGCCGGGATGCCCAGCACTCCGGTCTTGGGCAGTTCCCGCGGGCCTTCGGGCAGCTGGACCCAGGCGCCGCCGGGGTTCGGCGCGACGATCTCGCCGGCCAGCCCGAGCTCCGCGGCGAGATCGGCTACGGCAGCGGTGCGGGTGGCGAACGACTCCGCCCCGCTGTCCAAGGTCAATCCGGCCACGGTATGGCTGCCGACGCAGCCGCCCCAGGCCTCCCCGGCCTCCAGGACGGTGGTGCGGACGCCTGCCCGGACAAACTCCCGGGCCGCAAGCAGGCCGGAGATCCCGCCCCCGATCACGACCGCGGTGCCCACCAAGGCAGTCCCGGTGGCGCCTGCGTCCATGCCCTTACTCCGGAGCGATGGAGTGGATGAGTTCGACCACGCGCGTGAGCACCGCAGGATCCGTCTCCGGCGGCACCCCATGGCCGAGGTTCACGACGTGCCCGGGTGCGGCGGAGCCCGCCGCGATCACGTCGCGGACATGCGCTTCGAGGACCTCCCACGGTGCCGCGAGCAGGGCTGGGTCAATGTTGCCCTGCAGCGGAACGGTGCCGCCGAGGCGGCGGTTGGCTTCGTCCAGCGGCAGCCGGTAGTCGACGCCCACGACGTCGACGCCGACGTCGCGCATCGCGACGAGCAGCTCCGAGGTGCCGGTGCCGAAGTGGATCAGCGGGGCGCCAAGGTGCCGGACGTGGTCCAGGGCACGGGACGACGCCGGCGCAACAAAGCGCTGGTAGTCGGCCAGTCCCAGCGAACCGGCCCAGGAGTCGAAGAGCTGGCCGGCCGAGGCGCCGGCTTCCAGCTGTGCCCGGAGGAACATTCCGGAGGCGTCCGCGGCCCAGTTGGCCAGGGCAGTCCAGGTCTCGGGGTCGGCGTGCATCATGGTGCGCGGACCGAGGTGGTCGCGGGACGGCTTGCCTTCCACCATGTACGCGGCGAGGGTGAAGGGCGCGCCGGCGAAGCCGATCAGCGGGGTGCTGCCGAGCTCGGCCACGGTGAGCCGGACGGCTTCGCGGATAGGCTCCAGGGCCGCCCAGGTCAGCTGCGGCAGGGCGGCGACGTCCGCGGCCGTGCGGACCGGTTTGTCCAGGACGGGTCCGACGCCGGGGACGATGTCCACGCCGACGCCGGCCAGCTTGAGCGGGATCACAATGTCCGAGAAGAAGATGGCGGCATCGACGTCGTGGCGTCGGACCGGCTGCAGCGTGATCTCGGACGCCAGTTCCGGGCGCAGGCACGAGTCCAGCATCGCGACGCCCTCGCGGATCTTGAGGTATTCGGGCAGCGAGCGGCCGGCCTGGCGCATGAACCAGACAGGACGGCGGGAGGGCTTGCCGCCGCGGTAGGCGGTGATCAGCGGGGAGCCCGCGGTGCGGCCGTCCATCAGCGGGTGCCCGGCATCGAGGCCGCCGGTGGCGGCATCCACGACGGCGTCGTCGGTGGCAGCACTGCCCTCGGACATACTGAATGTGGTGGTGCCGGTTCGTGCCGCAGCGCTTGGAGTCATGCCTTCGATTGTGCCCAAATTTGTGCCCAAAAGATAACGACAGCCTGTCACGACGCCCATCCTGGGCCGCACCGTGGCGGGAATCACAGGCCAGCGTGCCCGAGCCCACGCCGGGCAGTTGTTCTACACGGAGACGAAAAAGCTATGATGGTGATGCTGTGGTTCTTTTTTCATTGGTGGCTACACACGCCGACATCGACCTCGAAACCGTTGCTCAGTTGAGCACCGGCGCTTCAGGGCTCGCCACATCCGCCCTCGCCGGATCGCCGGCCGTGGCGGGTGCCGTTGTCCTTGCCACCTGCAACCGCCTTGAAATCTACGGCGAAGCCCCGCATCCGGATGCCGTCGACGCCGCCCGGGCAGCCCTCATTACCCAGATCAGCGGAGCCAGCGGACTCAACGATCAACTTGTCTCCCGCGCCTTCAGCACCCGCACCGGTGCCGAGGTCAGCCAGCACCTCTTCGCGGTTAGTTCAGGACTGGACTCCGCCGTGGTCGGCGAACGCGAAATTGCCGGCCAGGTACGCCGGGCCTTGATCACGGCCCAACACGAGGGCACTGCCAGCTCCGGCCTGGTCCGGCTGTTCCAGGCCGCATCAAAGACAGCCAAGGACGTCGGCGCCCAGACGGCGCTGGGTTCGCGCGGCCTTTCCATCGTCTCCGTGGCGCTCGATCTCGCGACGGACCTGTCCGAAAACCCGGACTGGTCCACCAAGAAAGCCGTTGTCTTCGGGACCGGCGCCTACGCCGGAGCCACCATGTCGCTGCTGCGCGAGCGCGGCTGCACCGATGTCTGCGTCTATTCCTCCTCCGGGCGCGCCGCCGGCTTCGTCGCCACCCGGGGCGGCACGGCCCTGGACGAGGACACTCTTCCGGCCGCAGTTGCCGCGGCCGACGTCATGATCGGCTGCAGCGGTTCGGACAGCCGGGTCGAAGCGGACGACCTCGCCCGGATCCGGGCGAACTCGCCCCAGGCTCTCATCGCGATCGACCTCGCATTGACCCATGACTTCGATCCCGCGGTGGGCGACCTCGACGGCGTCGAACTGCTCACGCTGGAATCCGTCCGGCTGGCCGCACCGCAGGAACAGGCCGAGTCGCTCGAGCAGGCCAGCAGCATCGTGTCCGGGGCGGCCAGCGCGTTCGAGCAGGAGCGCGAGGCACGGTCCGTTGACTCCGCCATCGTCGCCTTGCGCCGCCACACGATGAACGTCCTGGACGCGGAAATGGAAAAGGTCCGCGCCCGGCACGGCTGCACGGCCGCCGCCGAGGAAGTCGAATTCGCCCTGCGCCGCATGGTGAAACAACTGCTGCACGTCCCCACCGTCCGGGCGCGCGAACTGGCCTCCAACGGACAGCAGGACGCCTACGTTGCCGGTCTTGAGGCGTTGTACGGCATTACGGTGGAGCCCCCCGCCGGTTCTGCCGGTTCCGCGGCCGCGTGCCCCGTGGACCACACCCCCGCTGTCCATAACCCTGGCGACCTCGGCCCCGCTGCGGGCGACATCCGCGAAACCGCGTAGCCTCCCCGCGCGGGCTTATCCGGGGAAAGCGTTGATCCCGGTCATTTCGGCCGACACCTGCCACAGCCGTGCGGCAGCCTCCCGGTCCACCGCATGGGCATCCACGCCCCTGATCCTCGCTTCGGGCGATCCCGGCACCGTGGCTTCGGCGATGTCGCAGTCCTCGCAGTAGACGCCGCCCATTCCCTCGAGCGCCGGCGCCGTCGCGGCCCAGACCGAGGTGGCGGCGCCCTGCGCCGGTGTTTTGAACCGGGGGTCGAGCGTGCCGTGCTCGTCCATCCAGCCCGCGGCGATCATCTCCTCCCGCGGCAGGTGCCGCTGCAGTTCGGTCATGATCCCGCCCGGATGCACGGCGAAGGCGCGCACGCCAAAGTCCCGGCCCAGGGCGTCGAGTTGGACGGCGAAGAGCGCGTTGGCCGTCTTGGCCTGGCCGTAGGCGCGCCACTTGTCGTAGCCGGCGTCGAAATTGATGTCATCGAAACGGATCCCCGAGAGCTTGTGGCCGGTAGAGGACAGCGAGACCACCCGGGCTCCCCGCGCCGCGGCAAGGGCCGGCCACAGCAGGTTGGTGAGGGAAAAATGGCCCAGGTGGTTCGTGGCGAACTGCGATTCCCAGCCTGGACCCACCCTCCGCTCCGGACTTGCCATGACGGCGGCGTTGTTGATGAGGATGTCCAGACGGACGACTGCGCCAGGCGCAGCGCCGGGCGCAGCACCGGCCAGGAAACCGGCGGCGAACTCCTTCACGCTGGCCTGGTCCGCAAGGTCCAGTTCAGCAACGCTGACATCGCCGCCTTCGACTGCCGGCGTCAGCCCGGCCGCAGCGAGGACGTCCCGGGCATGCTCCGGCCGGCGGGCCGGCACCACAACGGCGGCGCCGGCCCAGGCCAGTGCCCGCACGGTCTCCAGGCCCAGTCCCGAGTAGCCGCCCGTGACGATCGCGGTCTTCCCGGCCAGGTCGATGCCGGCAATGACCTCGGCCGCCGTCGAATCCCGGCCAAAGCCGGAGCCAATCTTGCGCTGGGACGTCCCGGTGGTTTCCTCGCTCATGACCAGGCCTTTCGTTGGGCGCCGCTCGGCGGAGTGTTTATCGGCGGCCGCGACGTGGCCGGCCGGATGGCCTCAGTCCAGGCTTCAGTACACAGGCTTCCCGGGTTCCACGTCCCGGACCCAGGCGAGAATGCCGCCTTCGAGGTGGCTGACGCGCTCGTACCCGGCGGCGCGGGCTGCGGACAGGACCGCAGCGGAACGTGTTCCGCCCTTGCAGTGGAAGACGATTTCGGCATCCTGGGGCAGTTCCTGCCACGCTTCCCCGGCAAGGATGCGGCCCTGCGGGATCAGCACCGCCCCGTCAATGCGGACGATCTCGTATTCCCCTTGTTCCCGCACGTCCACGAGGTGGAAGTCCTTGAGGCCGGCCTTGCGCGAGGCCAGCATGGTGGCGAGCTGGGCAGCCGTCACTGTGTGCTCGGTACCCGCATCCGCCGTTGGGGTGATGCCGCAGAAGGCCTCGTAATCGGTCAGTTCCGTGATCCGCGCCGCCTCGGGGTCCCGGGCCACCTTGATTTCGCGCCAGGTGCCGCCCAGCGCGTCGTAGAGCGCCAGCCGGCCCAGCAGGGACCGGCCGACGCCGGTGATCAGCTTGACGGCCTCGGTCACCATCAGCGCTCCGACGGCGGCGCACAGCATGCCGAACACGCCGCCTTCGCCGCAGGACGGGACCGATCCAGCCGGCGGCGCCTCCGGGTAGAGGTCCCGGTAGGTGGGCCCGAACTGCTCCCAAAAGACGCTGACCTGGCCGTCGAAGCGGAAGATCGATCCCCAAATGTAGGGCTTGCCGAGGATGGCGGCGGCGTCGTTGACGAGGTAGCGGGTGGCAAAGTTATCGGCGCCGTCGAGGATGAGGTCGTAGCCGGCAAAGAGTTCCAGTGCGTTGGATGCGTCGAGACGGACGTTGTGGAGCCGGACATCCACGAGTGGGTTCAGGGCGGCGATGGCATCGCGGGCGGACTCGATTTTGGGCCGGCCCACATCCGCGACGCCGTGGATGATCTGGCGCTGGAGGTTGCTGAGGTCGACGTCGTCGTCATCGACGATCCCGAGGGTGCCGACCCCGGCGGCGGCGAGATAGAGCAGGGCGGGGGAGCCGAGGCCGCCGGCCCCGATGACGAGAACTTTCGCGTTCTTGAGGCGCCGCTGGCCGATCGCGCCGATCTCCGGAATGATCAGGTGGCGCGAGTAGCGTTCCACCTCGTCGGGGCTGAGGTCCCCTGCCGGAGCAACCAGCGGTCCGGGCCGCGGGTCCAGCTGCGGCCGGGGGGTTGCGGGGGCACCGGAAGCGGTGAACTTGGAAGCCATACTTCAATCTATGCCCCAAGATACCGCCAGGTCATATTACCCGCGCGTAAGGTGTAATTGAGTGCAAGGTAGTTCAGTACAAGTGCAGTTGAGTGCGATTGCGCGCAATTGGGGTGAAAAGGGAAAGAAGGCCGACAGTGGTTCATCAGGCACCGGCGGAGCGGGACGAGAACGGCAAGCCGCCGGCCGGACAGACGCGGAGCGGACAGCGTTCGGCCCGCCTCCCCCGTGACGAACGCCGGGCGCAGCTGCTGGCGGCTGCACAGGAAGTCTTCGTCGCGAACGGCTACCACGGCGCCGCCATGGATGAGATCGCCGAGACCGCCCATGTCAGCAAGCCGGTGCTGTACCAGCACTTCCCTTCCAAGCGGGACCTCTACCTCGCATTGCTGGACAGCCACCTCAGCAAGCTGATCGATCTGCTGCTTGGCGCGCTGAATTCCACCACAGACAATGACGAACGCGTCCAGGCGGTCATGCGCGCCTACTTCCGCTTCATCGCCCACGACGACCAGGCGCACCGGCTCGTCTTCGAATCGGACCTGATTAACGATCCCGACGTCAGCGCACGGCTGGAAACGTTCAACAAGACCTTTGCCGACGCCGTCGCGCGCGTCATCGCCGAGGACACGAAACTGCCCGACCTCGAAGCCCAACTGCTGGGCCGCGGGCTCGCCGGAATGGCCCACGTGAGCGCCCGGTACTGGCTGGAAACGGACGGGAACCTGGACCTCGATGTTGCCAGCGACCTCATCTACCGTTTAGCTTGGCGCGGAATCTCCCGCTTCCCCAAAGAGACCTAGACTACAAATAGAGATTGACCTTAGACATTCTTTGGACGTTGATTGGCTGGGAGGCCTTGCTGTGGAAGTAAAGATTGGTATTCAGAACATTGGCCGCGAACTTGTCCTCGAATCGACCCAGGACGCCGACACCGTCGCCAAGGTAGTCGCCGAGGCGATCGCCAAGGGCGGCGAACTGCGGCTGAAGGACGACAAGGGCCGCCTGGTGATCGTCCCCGCCAATGTCCTGGGCTACGTGGAAATCGGAGCAGAAGAGGCCCGCCGCGTCGGCTTCGGCGCTCTCTAGCCCCGCCGTCCGAGCGGCCGCCGTCGGAGCAGTTTCCCGGCTGAATCCTTCGGTACCGCTTCGCTTTCTTCACTACCGTTTACTCACTGTCGTTTTCTTCACAAGCGTGAGGTGTCCTGAATGCTTTCTCTGATTGTGGTTGCCATGGTGACCGTTGCTGCGGGCTTCGTGGTGTGGGCTAACGACAAGCGGCACACGAAATACGGCGTCAGCGTCCCAGCCGGAGTCGCTGCGACCGTCGGCATGCTGAGCTGGATCATCTTCATTGCCGCCGGGCTCGGGTACCAGCCGGGCCTGACCTGGATCCCGTGGATCCTGCCGATGGTCCTGGGCACTGCGGCCTCGATCGCGGCCGTCGTGTACCTCGGCAAGACCCGGACCCGGCAGGACACCGAGCGGCTCACAACCATCCTGAAGCTCTGACCGGGCATTACCCCGTCAAGGGGGGCTGCCCTACGCCGGCAGGTCCGGCCCGTGGCCGTCTTCGGTGCACAGGCACAGACGGTTTCCCTGCGCATCCGTGACCACCACCCAGTTGGGTGCGTGGTCACGGTTCATTGAGGCCCCGGTAGCCGCGGTCTTCTCCAGTACGGAGCCGGACTCGGCCTTGCTCCGGTGGATGTCCAGGTGGATGCGGTTGGCGTTCGGGGTGGAGGTTTCCTGGAACCAGAGCGAGGGGCCGCGGCCGTAGGGGTCGGTGAGATCCCCGAACCTGCCCTTGCGGTAACCGAGG
The DNA here is from genome assembly GCF_056406615.1 of Arthrobacter sp. P1_B3. Taxonomy (NCBI): domain Bacteria; kingdom Bacillati; phylum Actinomycetota; class Actinomycetes; order Micrococcales; family Micrococcaceae; genus Arthrobacter; species Arthrobacter sp. P1_B3. The sequence goes on from NZ_JBFTZV010000004.1 coordinate 196,909, forward strand.
GCGACCCGCCAGAGCTCCGATATCCCGGCGGGATTGTCCGAATCGATGKCCACTTCCACCGTCCGGTACAACCCCGGTTGCGCGGTGGCAGCGACTGCGGCGGCCGCCACGCTGGCCGCCGTCGCCGCTTTGACGTCCCGCGGCGTCACCTCGGTGCCGGCGTCATGGGAACTGTAGCGAAGAAAGACCCGGTTGTAGCGCCAGTCCAGGTCCGGGTGGTGGTTCTGCTCTTCGGCGAGGCGCCCGACGGCGGCGATCAGCTCCAGTGCCGCGGCCGCCGTCGGCGCCGTGTACACGGTCACCAGCCCGCCGAGGCGGTACCGCCAGTCCGGCAGGCCCGCCAGCGCTTCGTCGAGCTGGGGGCGGGTGAGGATGTCGTCCGTGGCTGCCATGACACTCTCCTTGACTGGTTGACCGACAAGACTGGCGGCCTACCGGGAGCGGCCGGACTCAGAGGAATTCGGCCCGGCCTTCCATCGCCGAGGACGCCAGCGCATGCTCGCGGCGCGGGATCCTGCCAGCCTTTTTTGCCAGCCTACCGGCGATGACGGCGTGTTTGAAGGCCTCGCCCATGAGCACGGGATTCTGCGCCCGGGTCACGGCCGTGGCCAGCAGCACGGCGTCGCAGCCGAGTTCCATCGCCAGGGCCGCGTCCGAGGCCGTGCCGATCCCGGCATCCAGCACCACGGGCACGGACGCGCGCGAGACGATCAGCTCGATGTTGTGCGGGTTCAGGATGCCCAGGCCGGTGCCGATCGGGGCGCCCAGCGGCATCACGGCCGTCGCGCCGAGGTTTTCGAGCCGGAGGGCAAGCACGGGGTCGTCGTTGGTGTAGGCGAAGACCTTGAAGCCGCGGGCCACGAGCTGTTCGGTGGCGTCCACGAGTTCGACTGCGTCCGGCAGCAGGGTGTGCTCGTCGGCAATGACTTCGAGCTTGACCCAGTCCGTTTCCAGGGCCTCCCGGGCCAGCTCGGCGGTGAGGACAGCATCCTTGGCGGTGAAACAGCCGGCCGTGTTGGGCAGCACCCGGATCTGCTGGTCCTCGAGCAGCTGGAACAGCGAGCCCGTCTCGGCCGGCGAATAGCGGCGCATCGCCACCGTGGTCAGTTCGGTCCCGGAGGCCACGAGCGCGGCCCCCAGCCCGTCCAGGCTCGGCGCACCGCCGGTACCCATGATGAGGCGGGAGCTGAGCTCCACGCCGTCGACCACGAACGGGTCGGCCACCGCCCCGGTCACCGGTACGGCCGGTGTTCCTGCCAACGTCGTCTCGTTCATGCTGGTCATCCTCCCTGGACTGCCGTGACAAGTTCGACGTCGTCGCCGTCGGCGAGCGCCGTGGCGTGCCACTGGCTGCGCGGCACCACTTCGGCATTGCGGGCCACGGCGACACCGAGTTTGCCCCCGTCTGCAGCCCGGCCGTCGGGGCCGATGCTGCGGCCCGTGAGCTGGCTGACGAGTGTGCTGACGGAGGCGCCGTCGGCGACGCTCCGCTCCGTTCCGTTCAGTCTGATGTTCATGCTGCTTCCTTGTTGGGGCTGTCTCCGGACGTATCCGGGATGCGGGAAAAACGGTCGGGGCGGAACCCTGCCCAGCGCGGGTCCGGCGTCCCGTCCATGAGTTGCCGGCATACGGCGGCAGCGGCGGGGGTCAGCAGGACGCCGTGCCGGAAGAAACCTGTGGCGATGATCAGTCCCGGGACGTCCCCGCCGCCCGGGCGCGCGACCCGCCCCAGCAACGGGGCGTTGTCCGGGGTGCCGGGCCGGGCCCGGGCCGTGGCTTCCAGCAGCTCCAGCTCGGCGACCGCGGGCACCAGCTGCTGGGCGTCCCGCAGCAGCTGGTAGATGCCGCCGGCAGATACGGCATGCGGATTCGACGGTCCGTCCTCGCGCTGGGTGGCTCCGATCACCACGGTGCCGTCCTGGCGGGGAACGATGTACACCGGAACCCCGCGCACCATGCCCCGCACGGTTGCGGTGAGCAGCGGCTGAAGATGCGGGGGCACGCGAAGGCGCAGGATGTCGCCGTAGACGGGCCGCAGCGGCAGCGCCAGTCCGGCGGGCAGCTCCTCGAGCCCGGCGGCGCCGAGCCCGTTGGCGACGACGGTTTCTGCGGCCCGCACGAAACCGCCACCCGCCAGCCGTACGCCCGCAACCTGTCCGTCCTGCCACAGCAGGCCCGCCGCGCGCCGCCGGATCAAACTCCCGCCCTCCGTGCCGAGCACGCCGGCGAGCCGGGCGATCAGGAGGCGGGGGTCCACCTGGTGATCGGCCGGGATGTCGAAGGCGCACGAGATGCCGGGACTCAGCAGCGGCTCCCGGCTCCGCGCCTCGCGCACTGTCACCGGTTCCACGGTGAGGCCGCAGGCCTGCTGGACTTCCCTCAGGTCCGCGAGCGCGCGCCGGTCCGCCGCGTCGGCCCCGACGGCCAGGGTCGGCGTCGTCAGGTAGCCGGTACCGGCCCGGCATTCCGTGCCCCCGGCACCGGCGTCCATCCCCGCACCGGCGTCGACTTCGGCAGCGAATCCGGGCCACAGCCGGGAGGACTCAAGCATCAGCTCCAGGAGCTGCTCCTCCTGGTAGTGCAGCTCGCTCACGGGGGCCAGCATGCCGGCCGCGGCCCAGCTGGCTCCGCTGCCGGGAGCATCATCGATCAGCACCACGGACCGGCCCGCGCGGCTGGCCTCGAACGCGATGCCGTGGCCGATCACGCCGCCGCCGATCACGGCAACGTCTGCGGTGATGTCTGTGGTGATGCCTTCGGCGCTGATGTCCCCTGCGGTACCGGGCCCGGCGTCACAAACTCTGGAAGCGGCGTCATTTGCGGCTTCGGCTGCGCGGCCGGCTCGTGAGCCCATAAAAAAATTCCTTCCCTACGCCGGTACTAGCCGGATCAGGTCAAGCGGTCGGCTCTGACGCCCTCTCAGCCGTGCAGCGGCGACATGGCTGCTGCGGGCTCCCGCGGTATGCGCCCAGTTTAGAGGAACTAGGCTGGTGCCATGAGCCAGGACCCCCTCCACACCACCGCCCGCCTCTACCTCTGCACCGACGCCCGCAGGGACCGCGGCGACTTCGAGGACTTCGTTGACGCCGCCTTCGCAGGCGGCGTTGACATCATCCAGCTGCGCGACAAATCGCTCGAGGCGGCGGAGGAACTCGAACTCCTGGAGGTCCTTCACGCGGCAGCACAGCGCCACGGACGGCTGTGGGCCGTCAATGACCGGGCTGACATCGCCTCCTTGTCCGGGGCGCCGGTGTTCCATATCGGCCAAAAGGACATTTCGTTCGACGCCGCCCGCGGCTTCCTGGGCAAGGATGCCGTGATCGGCCTGTCCACCCACAGCCCGAAACAGGTGGACGCCGCCATTGCCGCCTCACCAGGCCGTAAAGGACTCGACTATTTCTGTGTGGGACCCGTGTGGGCGACGCCCACCAAGCCGGGACGCGCCGCCGTCGGCCTCGACCTGGTGCGCTACGCCGCCCAGGCAATCGGCCGGGCGGAAGCGGACGGCACCGGCAAAGTCGACGGGGTCGTGCCGTGGTTCGCGATCGGCGGGGTCGACCTCAGCAACGTCGAGCAGGTAGTCGAGGCCGGCGCCCGGCGGATCGTGGTGGTCCGGGCGATCACCGACGCCGCTGATCCGGCCCACGCCGCGGGTGCACTGCTGGCGGCGCTGGACGCTGCGGAATCCTAGGCAGGTTCCCCGGCCCGCAAGCCCGCCGGCGTTCCGGGCCGCGGCCACCCTGGCCGGCAACCTCGCCGGCACCGCGGCTGGCGCTCGGTACTGGACCTACCCGGCCAGCCCCAGCCCTGCCATCCTGCGCGCGTGGTTCGCTGCGAGTTCGGCCGTCAGGCCGCTGACCAGCTCCCTGGCGTCGGCGTCGTCCAGCCCCGAGAGCCCGGCGAGGAACTCGTGCTCAAGGCTGACCCGCTGGGCGTGGGTCAGGACCTCACCCAGCAGGCGCCTGGCCCACAGCGCCAGGCGCGACGCGAGCCGGGGGTCATCGGCCAGGGCCGCCTTGAGACGCTCCTGCAGCACGGCCGTAGACTCGCCTGTGGAGCGGACCTGCCCGATCAGCTCCCGGGTCCCGGCGTCGACGTACCGGCCGACGGCGCTGTAAAAGTCAGCGGAGACCGTGTCGATCACGTAGGCCTTCATGAGCGCCTCGTACCAGTCCGCCGGGCGCGTGCGCTCGTGGAAGTGGTCCACTGAGGGCTGGAACGGCAGCATGGCAGCCTCCGTGTCCAGGCCCATGTGCTCGAGCCGGGCGTGGACGAGTTCGTAGTGCTGGAACTCGTCCACGGCCATCCTGCCCAGCACTGCACGGTCATGCAGCGTGGGCGAATACCGGGCGCTCGAGGACAGCCGTTCGAAGGCAGAAAGCTCGCCGTACGCCATGACTCCCAGCAGATCCGCCAGGAAGCTGTTGTAGAGGGCCGGATCGTCCGCAGTTGCGCTCATCATCCAAGACTAATAGCGGAAATCGGGCTACCCTGATTTTCGTGTCCCATCATCGCCTGACCCCCAGTGTCCACGAGCAGCAGAACCAGCTTGCCGGGGCTCTCAAGGCGCTGCGCACCACGCTGGAACTTCCCGGTCCGTTCCCCGAGAACGTGTTGCGCGACGCGGAGGCGGCGGTGGCCGAGCACAAGCTGCCGGACCTGGACCTCACACATGTCGAGTTCGTGACCATTGATCCGGCATCGTCCACTGACCTCGACCAGGCCCTGTTCATCGAACGGAGCGACGGCGGCTACAAGGTGTTCTACGCCATCGCCGACGTCCCGTCCTTTGTCGCCCCGGGCGGCGCGCTCGACGCCGAGACCCGGCGCCGCGGCCAGACCTTCTACACTCCGGACGGCCGGATTCCGCTGCACCCGGAAATCATCAGCGAGGCCGCCGGCAGCCTGCTCGCCGGGCAGCTCTGCGCGGCGTTCGTCTGGGAGTTCGAGCTCGACGCCGCGGCAGAGGTGACCTCAGTCCTCGTGCGCCGTGCACAGGTCCGCAGCCGCGCGAAACTCAGCTACAAAGGCGTCCAGGCCGAGCTCGACGCCGGCACCGCGGCGCCCGTGCTGCAGTTGCTGAAAGAGGTAGGCATCAAACGGGTGGAGCTGGAACGCCTGCGCGGCGGCGCAAGCCTGAACATGCCGGAACAGGAAATCCAGCAGCTGCCCGACGGCGGCTACCGGATCGTGGCGGCCCCGCCGCTGCCGGTGGAGGACTGGAACGCCCAGATTTCGCTCATGACCGGGATGGCCGCCGCCGCGCTCATGCTCCAGGGCAAGGTCGGCATCCTGCGCACCATGCCCGCCCCTGATGAGGCTTCACTGAGGCACTTCCACCGCCAGACCCACGCTCTCGGCAAGCCCTGGGACGGGGAAATGCGCTACGGCGAGTACCTGCGGACGCTGGACCCCACGGACCCCCGGCAGCTGGCCATTGTGCATTCGGCCGGGATGCTTTTCCGCGGTGCCGGGTACACGCACTTCGACGGCACGGTGCCGGGAGCCGCAGTCCAGTCCGCCATCGGCGCCGCCTACGCCCATTCCACGGCGCCGTTGCGGCGGCTGGTCGACCGCTTCGTGCTGGTGATCTGCGAGGCCCTGAGCAACGGCACCGAAGTTCCGGCCTGGGCCCGGGATGCCCTGCCGTCCCTCCCGGCCATCATGGGCACCTCGGACCAGCTTGCCGCGAAACTGGAGCGGCTGTCGCTGGACACCGTGGAGGCGGCGCTGCTCGTCAACCACGTCGGCCAGGAATTCGACGCCGTCGTCATCTCCGGCCCCAAACCGGCGAAGAGCAACACCAATGGCAGCGGGAACGGGAATGGGAACGGCGGCAAAGCCAACGGCAACGGAAACGGCCCGTCCGGGATCGTCCAGATCGCCGAGCCCGCCGTGACCGCGCGATGCCCCGGCGAACTGGAACCGGGCACGCAAGTCCGGGTCCGGGTGGTGTCCTCAGACATCGCCACACGCGAAATCCAGCTGGAGCTCGTGGGCTGACAGTCCCTTATCAGTCCGCAGCCGGCACGCTCCCGGGGCGTGATGACGGGTCCAGTCGAGGATCCGGGCCTCGTACAGCTAGACTGGAGAAGTAGAAATGGATGCCCGGTCGTTGATTTCCATGATTTTCGAATTCAACAAGCCCGCCCCTACGCGATCTTGAGATCCACCCGCTGGTCCCCAGTGCCAGCATTTAGATAGCCCGCGATCGGCTTCCACTGGAAATGCTTGCGCGCCTGAGCGTGCTCCGGAACGGCCACTTCGGCCGGCCCCGTTGAGCAAGCAGCGCAGCCCAAAATGAATAAGGAAACTCCCCTGTGAGTGAATTGCACACGCACCAGCTTCTGACCGATGAGTCCGGCACGGAGACCATCGAGCCCGAAGAAACAATTATCTCGGACGAAAAGCCGCACGAGATTGCCGAAAAGACCTTCGCCGACTTCAACGTCCGCGCGGATATCGTGGAGTCGCTGGCCGACGCCGGCATCACCCACCCGTTCCCGATCCAGGCCATGACGCTGCCGGTGGCACTGGCGGGGCATGACATCATCGGCCAGGCCAAGACCGGTACGGGCAAAACCCTCGGCTTCGGCATCCCGGCGCTGCAGCGCGTCGTCGGCCGTGACGACGCCGGCTTCGACAAGCTGGCCGTGCCGGGCGCCCCGCAGGCCCTGGTGATTGTGCCCACCCGCGAACTCGCCGTCCAGGTGGCCAAGGACCTCGAGAACGCCGCCAAGAAGCGCAACGCCCGCATCGCCACCATTTACGGTGGCCGCGCCTATGAGCCGCAGGTCGAGGCGCTGAAGAACGGCGTCGAAGTTGTTGTCGGCACCCCCGGCCGCCTGATCGATCTCTACAAGCAGAAGCACCTGAGCCTGAAGAACGTCAAGATCGTCATCCTCGACGAGGCCGACGAAATGCTGGATCTCGGGTTCCTGCCGGACGTCGAGACCCTGATCGCCGGTACCCCCGCGGTCCGCCAGACGCTCCTGTTCTCGGCCACCATGCCCGGCCCGGTCATCGCCATGGCCCGCCGCTACATGACCCAGCCGACCCACATCCGCGCCGCGGACCCGGACGACGAAGGCCTGACCAAGCGCGACATCCGCCAGTTGATCTACCGTGCCCACAGCATGGACAAGGTGGAAGTGGTAGCCCGCATCCTGCAGGCCCGCGGACGCGGCCGTACCATCATCTTCACCAAGACCAAGCGCACCGCAGCGAAGGTGGCCGAGGAACTGGTGGACCGCGGTTTCGCCGCCGCCGCCATCCACGGCGACCTCGGCCAGGGCGCCCGCGAACAGGCGCTGCGCGCCTTCCGCAACAACAAGGTGGACGTCCTCGTCGCCACCGACGTCGCCGCCCGCGGCATCGACGTCGACGACGTCACGCACGTGATCAACTACCAGTGCGTCGAGGACGAGAAAATCTACCTGCACCGCGTCGGCCGCACCGGCCGCGCGGGCAACAAGGGTACCGCTGTGACCTTCGTTGACTGGGATGACATGCCGCGCTGGGGGCTCATCAACAAGGCCCTGGGCCTGAGCTACCCCGAGCCCGTGGAGACCTATTCCTCCTCGCCGCACCTGTTCGAGGAACTCGACATCCCTGCGGGCACCAAGGGCCGGCTCCCCCGCGACAAGCGAGTGCTCGCCGGCGTCGACGCGGAGGTCCTCGAGGACCTCGGCGAGACCGGCAAGAAGAACTCGCGCGGCAGCGCAAAGGACGGCGCCCGAGAAGGCAGCCGTACGGGCAGCCGTGACGGCGCCCGCGAGAGCAGCCGCACCGGCGGCCGTGAGGGTGCACGTGAAGGCAGCCGCACCGGCGGCCGCGACTCGCGCCGCAGCGGCGCCGAAGCCGGCGGACGGTCCGGCGACCGCCGTCGCCGTCCCGCCGAGGCCGATACCGTGTCCACCGCCAGCGGACAGGGCCCGGAAACTGCTGCCGCCGCAACGGCGAAGGCCCCCACCGAGGTGGACCGGGCAACCCGTGCCCGGCGCCGGACCCGCACCCGCCGTCGCAACGGCGAGGTAGTGGCCGGCGGCGACGCACAGCCGAGCGGCGCCGAGGCCTAATCCCCTCCATGACTGACACCGTCTGGGCGCCGGACGGCAGCAACCTGGTGGTTCACGCGGATAACGCGGAATACCTCCCCACGCTGCCGGACGGCGCCTTCACACTGATTTACGTGGACCCGCCCTTCAACACCGGCAGGGTCCAGCGGCGCCAGGAAACCAAGATGGTGCTCAACGCCGGCGGCGAGGGTGACCGCGTCGGGTTCAAGGGCCGGTCCTACGACACCATCAAGGGTGCGCTGCATAAGTACGACGACGCGTTCAGCGACTACTGGTCCTTCCTCGAGCCCCGGCTCGTGGAGGCCTGGCGGCTCCTGGCCGACGACGGCACGCTGTACCTGCACCTGGACTACCGCGAGGTGCACTACGCGAAGGTCATGCTGGACGCGATCTTCGGCCGGGAATGCTTCCTGAACGAGATCATCTGGGCGTACGACTACGGTGCGCGGGCCAAGTACCGCTGGCCCACCAAGCACGACAACATCCTTGTCTACGTCAAGAACCCGGCGAAGTACCACTTCGACAGCGCCGAGGTGGACCGTGAGCCGTACATGGCGCCCGGACTTGTCACCCCCGCCAAGCGCGAGCTCGGCAAGCTTCCCACGGACGTGTGGTGGCACACGATCGTTTCGCCGACCGGCAAGGAGAAGACCGGCTACCCGACGCAGAAACCGGAGGGACTCATCCGCCGCGTGGTTGCGGCCTCAAGCCGGCCCGGCGACTGGTGCCTGGACTTCTTCGCCGGTTCCGGCACGCTCGGATCCGTGGCCGCGAAACTCGACCGCAGGTTCGTGTGCGTGGACCAGAACCAGCCGGCCATCGACGTCATGGCCAAGCGCCTGGCCGCGAAGGCGCAGTTCACGTCGTTCCCGACGGCCTGACCCCGCCGCCCGGCCTGACCCGCCACTTCGCCCGTTGCGCTATCACTTGTGGCGGCTATTCCGGCGGCTAGGGGCCGCAAAGTGATAGCGCAACGCGGGGTCGCGGGCCTTCAGCGGACCACGGACGAGCCAGTGCCCAGTTCCTCGATCCGGGCAAAGACTTCCGCGGAGGTCAGGTTCTCCCCCAGCAGGTTGGGCTTGCCTGTGCCGTGATAATCGGAAGACCCCGTGACCAGCAGGCCGTATTTTTCGGCGATGCGGCGCAGGAACTTACGGCCTTCCTCCGGATTGTCCCGGTGGTAGATTTCCAGGCCGGCCAGCCCGGCGTCGATCATCTCCCGGTAGGTCTCCTCCCCCACGATCCGCCCGCGGGCAGAGGCGACGGGGTGGGCGAACACCGGGACGCCGCCTGCTGCACGGACGAGTTCGACGGCGAGCGCCGGCTCCGGCGCGTAGTGCTGGACCCAGTAGCGCGATCGTGAGGTGAGGATGGAACCGAAGGCCTCGGCCCGGTCCTCCACCACGCCGGCGGCGACGAGCGCGTCGGCAATGTGCGGGCGGCCCAGGGTGGCGCCGGGCGCGACGTGATGGATCACGTCGTCCCATGTCAGCGGGTAGTCCTCGGACAAAAGGGTGACCATCCGCTGTGCCCTCGTGTGCCGGGCATCCTTTGACTTCGTGATTTCCTCAAGCAGTCCCGGATGCCCGGGGTCGTGGAGGTAGCTGAGCAAGTGGACGCTGATGCCTTCCGCCGTGCGGCACGAGATCTCCATGCCCGGGACCAGGGCGACCCCGGTTTTCCGGGCAGCGGCGGCGGCCTCGGCCCACCCTGCAGTGGAATCGTGATCGGTCAGGGCGATGACATCGAGGCCGGCAGCGGCTGCGGACTCCATGACGTCAGCCGGCGCCTGGGTGCCGTCGGAAACGTTGGAGTGCGCATGCAGGTCAATCCTCACCTCACCAGCCTAGTAGATGGCCGGATCCAAAGCCCCGCCTCCTTCGTGTCAGGGCCCCGCAGCCGCCCTGCAGCGCGAGCGCGCCGTTGGCCTAAGCCGCGGCGCTGGTGAGACTATGGGACGGTGAACGATGCAGATAACACCCTAGTCTCCGCTTCCGAGCCCCTCGAAGAGCGCGTCAACAACCGCTCGCAGCGGCCCACCTCCGACGCTTTCAAGGCCTTCATGGCCAGCAACTGGGCGCCGGCCACGCAACAGCTCCCCGAACGGGACGCCGTCGCGGGCCACGCCGCAGCCCGGCGCCGCTCCATCTCGGGCCAGTTCAAAGGTGAACGCCTGGTCATCCCCGCCGGCCCGCTGAAGGTCCGCTCGAACGACTGCGACTACCGCTTCCGGCCGCACTCGGCCTTCGCGCACCTCACCGGCCTCGGCCTGGACCACGAACCGGATGCGGTCCTGATCCTGGAACCGGTGGCGGAGGGCGCGGGCGACGACGGCGGAAACCACCACGCCACCCTGTACTTCCGCCCACTGGCCGGCCGCGACACCGAGCAGTTCTACGCTGATTCGCGCTCCGGGGAGTTCTGGATCGGCGCACGCCCGACCCTGGCCGAGTTCCAGGCGAAGCTCGGACTGGCCACCGCGGACATAGCCGAACTCGAACTCGCCATTACCAAGAACGTCGGTGCGCCCGAAATCGGCGGGATCTCCATCCGGCTGGTCCGCAAGGTTGACGACAACATCGACGCCCTCGTGGACACAGCCCGCTACAACACGGCCAAGGACCCGGACAACCTTGACCTGAGCGTGCTCGACGCCCTGGACGAAAAGCTCACCGAGGCCCTCTCGGAACTGCGCCTCCTCAAGGACGAGTGGGAAATCGAACAGATGAAGACCGCCGTCGCCGCCACCGTGGCAGGCTTCACGGAGGTCGTGAAGGCTCTTCCCCGGGCGCTGACCCACCACCGCGGCGAGCGCGTGGTGGAAGGGGCGTTCTTCGCCCGGGCCCGCGAGGAAGGCAACGAGCTCGGCTACGACACCATTGCCGCTTCCGGCAACAACGCCACCGTGCTGCACTGGACGCGGAACACCGGCAAGGTCAATGCCGGTGAACTGCTGCTGCTGGACGCCGGCGTCGAGGCCGACTCCCTGTACACGGCCGACGTCACCCGCACGCTGCCGGCCAACGGCAAGTTCTCCGAGATCCAGCGCAAGGTCTACGAGGCAGTGCTCGACGCCGCCGACGCCGGCTTTGCCGCTGCCCAGCCGGGTACCAAGTTCCGGGACATCCACACCGCAGCCACCACCGTCCTGGCGGAACGGCTCGCCGAATGGGGCCTCCTGCCCGTCTCCGTGGAGGAAGCCGTCAGCACCGAGGGCCAGCAGCACCGCCGGTGGATGCCGCACGGCACCAGCCACCACCTCGGCCTCGACGTCCACGACTGCGCCCAGGCGAAGCGGGAACTCTACCTCGACGGCGTGCTCACGCCCGGAATGGTGTTCACGATCGAACCCGGCCTGTACTTCAAGAGTGAAGACATCGGGATCCCCGAGGAATATCGCGGCATCGGCGTCCGGATCGAGGACGACGTCCTCATGACGGCCGGCGGCCCCGTCAACCTCAGCGCTGCACTGCCGCGCAAGGCGGACGACGTCGAGTCCTGGATGGCGGGCATCTACCTGGAGGTGGACGGCCAGACGCCGTAAATCAAAAAGGCGTAGCTCCGAAAAAGGCTTAGACCAGAAAAGGGGAGGGTCCCGGAAATCCGGGACCCTCCCCTTTTAGTGCCGTCTGGAATCAGTGCTGCTGGCCATCCTGGCCCGGGGCGGGCTTGTCGCTGTCCGTGACCCTGACCCCGTACTGCGGGCGGCCGTCCGGAAGGTCCGGATAGGTCACACCCGAGACCCGGCCAGCGGGCCGGGCTGTCTCCTCCGTGGCCGGTGCCGTCTGGGCCGGGCCTGCGGCATCCTCCTGCTGTGGCACACCGCCCTGATACTGTCCGGCTGGCTCGCCGCCGGTCTCCGGCGTCCTCTGGCCGTACGGATCGTTCCAGCCTGCGGGACGCTGGGGCGCATGGCCCTGCTGCCCGGACTGCTGCGGGCTGGGCTGCTGCGGTTCCTGGTGACGGTAGTCGTGCTGCGCGTAGCCGCCGGCCGTTGCACCTGACGCGTCATGCGGCGTCATGGGCAGCTGGTGGAGCAGGCGCCGCGCTTCGCCGGCGGCCTCGAAGGAGACCACGACGTCGTAGTTGGTCGCCACCACCTGGCTCGTTGAGGTGAAGTCACGCTTGCCTCGCTGCATGGCGTAGGTGACGATGCCGAACAGCATGAAGAACGCGGCACCCATCAGCACGGACGTCACAATCGAGAAATAGCCGGGGGTCGTGGAGAAGAAGGACAGCATGACGCCGACGAACAGGCCGAACCACATGCCGCTGAGGGCGCCGGACAGGGCGACGCGGGGGTAGGTCAGCCTGCCAGTCACCCGCTCCACCATCTTCAGTTCGTTGCCCACGATCGACACCATCTGCACGGGGAACTGCTGGTCAGCCAGATAGTCCACCGCCTTCTGGGCATCCAGGTAGGAGTTGTAGGAACCGACGACGTCGCCTCTCGGGACGGCTCGGGCCTCGTCCGAACCGTTGGGGGCACCGGCCCTGGGACCAAAAATGTTTGACATAAGCCCATTCTCACCTATCCGGCTGGTGTGCGGCTGGAAATTCAGCTAAAAGAGAGCAGACTCGGTAGCCTGTAGGAGTGAGCACGAATCTTTCGCGAGTGTTTGTCGCGCGCCTCCTCGGACTGGACGTTTTCGACCCATTGGGCGACCGCCTGGGCCGGCTGCGCGACGTCGTGGTGCTCTCCCGCGGAACCAGGGGCGCCCCGCACGTGGTGGGCATCGTCGTCGAGGTCCCCGGCAAGAAGCGCGTGTTCGTCCCAATGACCCGGATTACGTCCATCGACCAAACCCAGATCATCTGCACCGGTCTGGTCAATCTGCGCCGCTTCGAACAGCGCGGCGCGGAAACCCTCGTGGTGGCGGAAATGTTCGACCGCAGGGTGACCCTCGCGGACGGCAGCGGCGATGCGACCATCGAGGACATCGCCATGGACCGGCATCGCTCCGGCGACTGGTTCGTCAGCAAGCTCTTCGTCCGCCGCGGCCACTCCCTCTCGCCGCTGAGCCGGCTGCGCCGCAACGAAACCATGATCATCGACTGGGCCGATGCACTGCAGGGCGCCAAGACCGAGCCGCAGGCCGCCACCCAGTTCGTGGCCACGCACGAGGACCTCAAGCCGGCCGACTTCGCCGAAGCCCTGCAGGAAATGAGCGACAAGCGCCGCTTCGAGGTTGCCAGCGAACTCCAGGACGAGCGGCTCGCGGACGTCCTGCAGGAGATGCCGGAAGGTGACCAGGTGGAGATCCTCTCCGCCCTGGACGTCAACCGCGCCGCGGACGTCCTCGAGGAAATGGACCCCGACGACGCCGCGGACCTCCTTGCCGAGCTCCCGAGCGCGCAGGCCGAGGAACTCCTGCAGCTGATGGAACCCGAGGGCGCTGAGGACGTCCGCCGCCTGCTCGAATACGACGAGGACACCGCCGGCGGGCTCATGACGCCCGTGCCGGTGATCCTGCCCCCGGAAGCAACGGTCGCCGAGGCACTCGCGCACGTCCGCCGGGAGGAGCTCTCCCCCGCTCTTGCGTCCTCAATCTTCGTCGCCAGGCCACCGCTGGAGACCCCGACGGGACGTTTCCTCGGCGTCGTCCATATCCAGCAGCTCCTGCGCTTTCCGCCGCCGGAACCGCTGGGGAACCTGGTGGACAAGAACCTGGAACCGGTCTCCGACCAGGCCCACATCAGCGAGGTCGCCCGCACGCTGGCAACGTACAACCTCAACTCACTCCCCGTTGTCAACGAGGACGGACGGCTTGTGGGGGCGGTGACTGTTGACGACGTGCTTGATCATCTGTTGCCGGACGACTGGCGCGCCCACGATGACGACGCCCCGATAAGGAAGCTTGGAGGCCGCATTGGCTGATCCCACAGCACCACGGACCTCCAATGTCCGTCCTGGCAACAGGACAACCGGCGGCCTCGACACGCCCCTGAGCGGCCGGCAGCGGATCCTGCCCAATTTCCGTCCCGACCCGGACGCCTTCGGCCATGCCACGGAAGGGTTCGCCCGTTTCATGGGCACGCCCCAGTTCCTGATGTACATGACCGTGTTCTGCCTCTTCTGGCTGGGCTGGAACACGTGGGCTCCGGAGGAATGGCAGTTCGACTCACGGGCACTCGGCTTCACGCTGCTGACCCTCATGCTGTCCCTGCAGGCCTCCTACGCCGCCCCGCTGCTGCTGCTCGCGCAGAACCGCCAGGACGACCGGGACAAGGTCTCGCTCCAGCAGGACCGCCAGCGGGCCGAACGCAACCTCTCCGACACCGAATACCTGACCCGGGAACTTGCCTCCCTGCGCATCGCGCTGCGCGAGGTCGCCACCCGCGACTACGTCCGCGCCGAGCTGCGCAGCCTGCTGGAGGACATGCTGGAGGCCCAGGAGGAACTGCGCAACCACGATCCTTCCGCCGGCGTCCACGAGACCCCGCGGGATAAGGTCAAGGAGAAGATGAAGGAGCGGCGCGACAAGCAGCGGAGCCCCCGGACCCAGCAGATCCCGCGCGTTAAGGCGGGCGGCAAGCGGGATGAACCGGCGAAGGAGCCTGCCGGGGACAAACCGGGGAACCCTTCCGAGGCCAAGCGGGAGAAGCCGCCGCAGGGCAAGCCGGAGAACCTTTCGGAGGCCATTTCCGACCCCGTCCGCCAGCCCGCACACCGCACCATCCCCGAAAGCTGAGCATCGCCCGCATGAGCACCCCGCTGGAGCGCACGTCCCTGGACCAGGCCGTGCACGGCGCACTCGCCACCGTGATCGACCCTGAACTCCGCCGCCCCATCACCGAGCTCGGCATGGTGGAGTCCGTGGAGATCACCGACGGCGGCCGCGTGCGGATCGTGGTACTTCTGACCATCGCGGGCTGCCCGTTACGCGGCACCATCTCAGCCGACACCGAGGCGGCCCTGTCCGCCGTCCCGGGCGTCACCGGCGTCGAGGTGGACTTGAAAGTCATGACGCAGGAGCAGCGCGACGCGCTCAAGGAGCGGCTGCGCGGCGCCGGCGGCCAGCGCGGCATCCCGTTCAACGCGCCCGGCTCGCTGACCCGGGTGTACGCAGTCGCAAGCGGCAAGGGCGGCGTGGGCAAGTCTTCGGTGACAGTCAACCTGGCGTGCGCCTTGGCTGCCCAGGGCCTCCGTGTCGGGATCGTGGACGCGGATGTCTACGGCTTCTCCGTTCCGGGACTGATGGGCATCACGCAGGCCCCCACGCGGGTGGACGATATGATCCTGCCGCCGGTTGCCTACGGGGTCAAGGTGATCTCCATCGGCATGTTCGTCACCGGGAACCAGCCCGTGGCTTGGCGCGGCCCGATGCTGCACCGGGCGCTCGAGCAATTCCTCACGGACGTCTACTTCGGCGACCTCGACGCCCTCTTCCTGGACCTGCCCCCGGGCACCGGTGACATCGCGATCTCCGTCGCCCAACTGCTGCCCAAGGCACAGATCCTCGTCGTGACCACGCCGCAGGCGGCCGCCGCGGATGTTGCCGAGCGGGCCGGCGCGATCGCGACCCAGACGGGCCAGACCGTGGCCGGCGTCGTGGAAAACATGTCATACCTCGAAATGCCCGACGGCGGCAGGATGGAACTGTTCGGCAGCGGCGGCGGCGCCGTGCTCGCCGAGCGCCTCTCGGCCACCGTAGGTGAGGACGTGCCCCTGCTGGGCCAGATTCCCCTCGAAGTCCTGCTGCGTGAAGGAGGGGATTCCGGGGTGCCGCTGGTGCTGGGCCGTCCGGAGACGCCTGCGGCCGTGGCTCTGACGGGAATCGCCGGCAAGCTGGCGTCCGTTCCCCGCGGACTCAAGGGTATGCCGCTGGGCCTGCAGCCCCGCTGACGGCGCCCGCTGGAGGCTGCTGCCGCCGGGCCCCGGAGTCGGGGCCGGACCCCGCCATCAGGGCACAGGCGCCGCTGGGGGTCTTAGGTCGCCTCTGAGTCGAAGGGTGCCGGTTCGCCCTCGGGCAGCCGCTCGATAACCCGCGCCGGACGGCGCTCTGCGACCGCCGTCGCGGCGGCGGCCGCGGACACCGTGGTGGGGGCTCCCGTGCTCACCGGCTTGGTGTCGTCGTCCAGGAGCGCTTCCTTGATGATCCGGCGGGGATCGTACTGCCGGGGATCGTACTTCTTCCAGTCGACCTCATCGATGTCGATGCCGACTTCTTCTTTGATCTGTTCCCGCGCACCGGACGCCATCCGGCGCACTTCCTTGACGATATTGGCAAGTTTCTGGGTGTATTCGGGCAGCCGGCTGGGACCAATCACCAGAAGGCCGATGATCAGCAGAAGTAAGAACTCCGGTCCATTGATTCCAAGCACTTTAGGAAGATTACCCTCTCGTTCGGGCTGGCGACGACTTCGCGAAGGCCGAATGCCGACCATGTCCGGCCCGTCCCTGCCTCACGGGGCCAGGTGCTCCAGGATTCGGCTCAGTCCACGCTCGATCCGCTCCGGAATTCCGTTCCGTGATGCCTGCACCGCAGTGCCGCTGCTGACCCGGGTGAGCGCGGCGACGCCGTCGTCGGCCTGCTCGGCCGGCAGGTCCGAAATGTACGTGTACGTGGCCGCGGAGGTCTGGTAGATGGCCCGGTAGGGCGGGGCAGGGTTGACCCAAAGGGTGCCATTTCCGGTTTCGGGTACGCCCGACGGCGTGCCGGCCTTGGCCGGGGTGAAGCCGTCCGCCACGGCGGCGTGTCCGGTCAGCACGTTAATGGGTGAAACTTCGCCCCGGGCGGGTGCGGGCGCCGTACCCGGGCCCCGGGTCGCAGCGTGCTGTTCGAGGACCGTGGCATAGTGCCGGCCGTCCGTGAGGCGAAGCTCCAGGACCTCGTTGCCGGCGATGGCGCCGGCGCGGGCCCAGATGAGGTGGAATCCGAGGTCATGCAGCTCCGGACATGTCCATCCCTGCGAGCGGAACGCGGCAAGCTGCACGGTGCTCAGCGTCCCGCCGGGGGTGAAGTCGGGCTCACCGCCCAGGCCGAACGCAACACGGGGCTCGGTTCCCTCTGCCCCGGGGACGCCAGGGCTGCCCGATCCGCCGGCGTCGAACAGCTCCCCCGCACCGAGCGATTCACGGCTGGCGGGCAGCCCGGCGATGTCCGGGTTCGCGAGGGCGGAAGCCCCCGCGCCGTCGGCGGGGACTGCGTCGTCGCCTCCCATGACGTACGCGGTTCCGGTCATGAGGGCCAAGGCGGCGACGGCTCCTCCGACTGCCAGCACTGGCAGGCGGGAGCCGCGGCGGCGTTCGCCCTGTGAGCGGGGGGCGGCGCTACCGGCTGCCGTTCCGGCGGTCGCTGCCCGCTCCGGCACGGAGTATTCTGCGGGGAACTGCCCTGAGGGCCACCGAGGGGCGCCGCCCTGTTCCGTCGCCGCCGTGTCCGCGGGGTCTGTCCGTTCCGCGTCTGCCCGTTCCGGCGCTGCCCGTTCCAGGGCCGTCTGTTCCGCGTCTGTCCGTTCCGGCTCCGCTGGGGCTTTCCGTTCTGCCGCCGCGCGTTCCGCGGCCAACTGCCCGGTCCGGGCCAGGAGCCGCGCGGTCAGGTCCTCGCTGGCCTCGGGCACGGCGGCGCCGCGGAGCTTCTCGAGGTACTGGCGCTCGCGCTGTTGCCGGGCACGGCATTCGGCGCACGATTCCACATGATCATGGCGGCCGGCGGCCCATTTCGTAGCGCCGATCCTGGCACGGCCGGTCCTGCCCCAGAACCCGCAGCCAGAGCCTCCCAGTAAACGTCTCAGCAAACCCATTGACAGGTTCAGAGGAGGCCGGCGATGCGCGGCATCTTGAGCCGCGGCTTGAGGGACTGCTTGGCCGTCTGCGCCGGACGCGGGTCGCGGTGCGCGAGCTTTTCACGCAGCATGGTCCGGCCGCGGTGAATCCGGGACCGGACGGTCCCGAGTTTGATGTCCAGCGCGGCGGCGACCTCGTCGTAGGACAACCCCTCGAGGTCGCACAGCACGACGGCGGCGCGGAAGTCCGGCGGAAGTTCCTCGAGCGCCGCCTGAACATCGACGTCGAGGTTGTTGAATTCGAAGCTTTGCTCCGGCCCGGGCTCCCGGCCCGGCAGCCGCGACTCGGCGTCATCGGCCAGGGCGTCAAAGCGGATCCTGCTCTTGCGCCGCGCCTGGTCCAGGAACAGGTTGGTGGTGATCCGGTGCAGCCAGCCGTCCAGCGTGCCCGGCTTGAAGTTCTCCAGCGAACGGAAGACGCGGACAAACACCTCCTGGGTGAGGTCCTCGGCGTCGTACTTGTTTCCGGTCAGCCGGTACGCAAGGCGGTAGACCTTGGCGGAGTGGTTCGTCACCACTTCCTCCCAGGTCGGCCGGACCCATTCGGCGTCCGCCGCGGTCCGTGACTGGCCGGTTGAATCAGTTGCCTCAGTTGCCGGGACAGGTGCCAGAATCGACATCGTCCGCTCCCCTCATGGATGGTACCTACGCCTGAATTGTGCCTGCTCGCACAGGTTCCTGCACCCTTCATTCGACGCCGATCACCACGCGGATGAGCGGATACCCATCATTTCAAAATAAGCTGGGAATTTCCTGATCCATCGCGGTCTTCCGCCGAAGGCAGAACTGCTCCCCTCCTGCCGGGGCCACGGTGCTGGCGCCTCCCTGTCCCGTCCCGCCGGACACAGTACGCTGTAGTGAACACTCCCCTGCCGCCCAGAAAGCGATATCCCATGAGCGCCGATAAGTCCACGAGCTGGTCCTACGCAGAAGATCTGCCTGCCGAGGATGAGGTCCTGTTGCACGCGCGCGAACGGTCTTTCGAGCTTGGCGTGACCCCGATCGGTCCCGGCGTGGGCGCCGTGCTGACTGTGCTGGCGGCGGCGTCCAAGGCACAGACCGCGGTGGAGATCGGCACCGGCGCGGGAGTGTCCGGCGTGTGCATCCTGCGCGGGCTGGGCCCGCAGGCTGTCCTGACCACCATCGACGTCGACGTCGAACACCTCAAGGCCGCCCGCGAAGCGTTCCAGGAAGCAGGCAGCCCCGCCAACCGCACCCGCACCATTTCGGGCCGGGCCGGCGATGTCCTGCCCCGCCTTACGGACGGGGCCTACGACCTTGTGTTCATCGACGCCGACAAACCGAGCTACCCCAGTTACGTGGAACAGGCCGTGCGGCTGCTCAAGTCCGGCGGCCTGCTGATCGTCAACGATGCCCTCGACAAGGACCGCGTCGCGAATCCGGCCGCCCGGGAAGCCACCACGGTGGTGCTGCGCCAGATCGGCAAGTCCATCCGCGACGACGACCGCCTTGCCTCCGCGATGCTGCCCACCGGCGACGGCCTGCTGATCGCCGTCAAGAAGTAGCAGCCCAAGAAACAGCAGCCAAAGAGTCGCCGCCACGACGCAGAGGTCAAGCGCAGACAGAAAAGGGCGGGGTCCGCAGCCTGTTGGCCGGGACCCCGCCCTTTTGCGAAGCTCTTGGCGTGACGCTATTCGGTGACGCCGACGAGGCATTCCTTGAGGTTTGTCGCCTCAGCGGCATTGAGTTCGACTACAAGCCGCCCCCCGCCTTCGAGCGGAACACGCATGATCAGGCTTCGTCCCTCTTTCGTCACTTCCATTGGGCCGTCGCCGGTGCGTGGTTTCATTGCCGCCATAAGGAATATCCCCTCCATTAGTCCCTGACATACCAGCCCGGCCGGGCTGCGTCCGCTTGGCCAATCAAGCCGCCCGGCAGCCCTCCAGGCCGCCGTGACAGGCAAACTCACAAATAGATCGCTTCCGAATACTCAGTCTGCTTTTATTCAGTGTGCTTCTGTCCTTGCTTACCCTCTATTATCGCGTAACAATGCGCACGTAGCTAATCGTTGGACTTTCCAGCGCGTCCCGCCACGCCGGTCCGGCACCGCGAAATGGTGCTGTGCGTCACGGCGGATAGTCCCCTCCGCCCGGCAGCTGCGCCCACGCCCACAGCCACACAATCCACACGATCTGCAACAGCACGAACATGACCACCACGGCACCGCGGTAGGCGCGGGAACGCGAGAGAAGGGCGGCGCTGAGGGCGAGCGGGAACAGCGGCAGCAGCATCCTGAACGTGCTGGTCTGGGGGTGCAGGAAGACCAGCAGGTACCCCATGTAGCAGCAGCACCAGAGCCTCAGTTCAGTGCCAAGGGCGGCCACGGGCCGGGACATCATCAACAGGGTGAACGCGGCAACGAACACGAAGGGTGCCAGCACGCCGAGCGTCGGCCCGAACAGCATGATGCCGGCGTCGAACCACGGCTTGAACGGCACCAGGTCATCGCCGCGCCATGCGGTTTCGGTCTTGGTGTAGGCGCCCGGATCGCCGGTCGCGGCCCAGGCGATGGCCGGCCACAGCAGCGCGCCAATGCCGCTGACGGCGGTGAGGCCGGCCAGGGACCAGAGCTCCGGGTTGCTGGGGACGGCAACGCCGTCCGG
Source organism: Arthrobacter sp. P1_B3 (assembly GCF_056406615.1). NCBI lineage: Bacteria > Bacillati > Actinomycetota > Actinomycetes > Micrococcales > Micrococcaceae > Arthrobacter > Arthrobacter sp. P1_B3. The sequence goes on from NZ_JBFTZV010000004.1 coordinate 217,400, forward strand.
GCGCTGCGTTGTGAGACCCTGCGCAGTGGGGCCCTGCGTGGCGAAGCCCTGCGCAGTGAGGCGTGGCGCCGCGAGGCGCTGCCAGAAGCGGTAGAGCAACAACAGCCCCAGCATCACGGCAAATGGAACCCCGGTTGGCCGGGAAAGGCACATCAGGACCACGACGGGCATGGCCCACAGGTACCGGCGCTCCATGACGAGCAGCAGCGCGGCGCCTAGCAGCAGCAGGTTGAGGGATTCGGCGTAAGGCACCTGCAGGACCGGCGCCACCGGGAAAGTCGCCAGGAACACGGTCCCCCAGAGCGCTGAGCGGTGCGTGGCCCGGTGCCGGAAAATCCTGTACGCCACGAGGGCTGCGCCTATCCCGGAGACCAGGGCAATGGCCGTCAGCGACCACGCCGGACCCGTGCCTGTGAGCCCGGAAACCACCCGGCCCAGCACGGGAAACAGGGGGTAGAAGGCCCACGTGTTCTCCTGGACGGTGCCGGCGTCGTCGGTCGGCAGAAGCGCCGGATACCCTGCCTGGAGCGCTTCGGCATACCAGCGGGCGTCCCAGATATTGATGAAGTTCCAATAGTCGGGCTTGGCGGGAAACCACGGATTCACGCCCTGGTGCAGGGCGGCAGCCATGAAGATGCAGGCGCTCACCAGCCGGGCGGCGATGTACAGGCCGGCGACCTGCACCCACCACGGCCACCGCGCCATACGGGCGCCCGCGGCCGCGATGCGGCTCCACAGCGCCGCGTTCAATCCCTGCGGTTTCAGGGCCTCAGGCTCGGCGACAGTCTCCGGGTCTTCCACGTGGCTCACGGACGCTCTTCGGTCGGCGGACGGAGGCGTTCCAGTTCCTCCCCGAGGGCCTCGATCTTCTGGTCCTTGGCGATGATCTGGTCCCGCAGATCATCGAGGACCTGATCCACCTGGTCCATCCGGTACCCGCGGAGTCCGACGGCGAAGCGCAGACGGTCGATATCCGCCGCGGCCGCGCGCTCGGGGAGCAGCACCGGCGGCAGGGATGCGACCGGCTCATCGAAACCGTCGTCAAAGGACTCGCCGGCACCGCCGTCCCGGTGTCGGCGGAAGATTTTCGGCGCCAGGCCGGTGCCCAGGAGGACGGCGACGCCGATCAGCACAATCGCCAGGAAGACCAGGAAGAGACTCACTAGACCATCGTGCCAGACGCCGGCGGCCGGACGGGTCAGCCCCGCGTTCCTTAGCCGTTTCCCTTGGTGCTCACGGTGCCGCCGCCGTTGGTGGAGCCGCTGTTCGGGTTCCGGTGTCGGGCGGCGCCCTCCACGACCAGCTCGACGGCCAGCGCGGGGTCATCCACCACCTGCACGAGGTCCAGGTCTTCGGCCGAAACCATCCCCTCCGCGACCAGTGTGTCCCGGACCCACGCGAGCATAGGGCTCCAGAAAGCCGTTCCCAGCAGCACGATCGGGAAGGACGTGACCTTGCGGGTTTGGACCAGGACCATGGCTTCGAAGAGCTCATCCAGGGTGCCGAGGCCGCCGGGGAGCACGATGAAGCCCTGGGCATACTTGACGAACATGGTCTTGCGGGCGAAGAAGTACCGGAAGTTGATGCCCAGGTCCACCCACTGGTTCATGCCCTGCTCGAAGGGCAGTTCGATCCCGAGTCCCACGGAGACGCCATTGCCCTGCACGGCGCCCTTGTTCGCGGCCTCCATCGACCCGGGTCCGCCGCCCGTGATCACGGCCAGTCCGGCCTCGGCCAGCCGGCGTCCGACCTCGACGCCGAGCTCGTAGTTCCGGCTCCCCGGCACGGTGCGGGCGGAGCCGAAGACGCTGACCGCCGGGCCGAGATCGGCCAAGGCGCCGAATCCTTCCACGAACTCACTCTGGATCCGCAGGACGCGCCAGGGGTCGGTGTGGATGAACTGGCCCGGTCCCTTGGTGTCCAGCAAGGTCTGATCGGACATCGTGACCTTCGCGGCCTTGCGGCGCAGCTCAAGCGGGCCCTTGTGGCGGATACCGTTGGGCGCCGGGGTGGTGCGGGCCTCGCGGGCCGGCTTTCCGGCGGGCTGCTGTTCTGCGTTTTGCTTGGGGCCGTGCTGCGGATCGGTACTCATGCCCATAGGCTAGCGCGGAACTCGGCCGACGCCGCGTCGGCGCGTCGACGCGGGAGCGGCAGCAGGCGGCGGCCGGGGACCGGGGCGGGAGGCCGCAGGGAGGCCGGCGGACGCCCCGCAGGCGACGCTGACGTGCAGGTATCTCTTGAATCACGATCTGCACTAAACCGAGTGATTGCGGTCATATTGCGTCAATCTTCGCTAGATTCGTTCTATGACTACTCAAGTGCCCGGCGATGCCCTCGTCTCCCTGAAGGCCGTGAACAAGCATTACGGCCAGTTGCACGTCCTGAAGGACATCAACCTGAACGTCCGCAAGGGTGAGGTTGTTGTTGTCATCGGCCCCTCGGGTTCCGGCAAGTCGACGCTCTGCCGCGCCATCAACCGCCTCGAGACCATCGACGACGGCGACATCAAGATCGATGGCAAGGAACTGCCCGCGGAGGGCAAGGAACTGGCGAAGCTGCGCGCCGACGTCGGCATGGTCTTCCAGTCCTTCAACCTGTTCGCCCACAAGACCATCCTGGAAAACATCACCCTCGGCCCCATCAAGGTCAAGGGCGTCCCCAAGGGCGAGGCCGACAAGGACGCCATGGCACTGCTGGAGCGCGTCGGCGTCGGGCAGCAGGCCCCCAAGCTTCCGGCCCAGCTCTCCGGTGGCCAGCAGCAGCGTGTGGCCATCGCCCGCGCCCTGGCCATGAAGCCAAAGGTGATGCTCTTCGATGAGCCCACCTCGGCCCTCGACCCGGAAATGATCAACGAGGTCCTGGACGTCATGGTCCAGCTCGCCAAGGAAGGCATGACCATGATCGTGGTCACCCACGAGATGGGCTTCGCCCGCAAGGCGGCCGACCGCGTCGTGTTTATGGCCGACGGCCAGATCGTCGAGGACGCGACCCCGGAGGAGTTCTTCAACAACCCCAAGAGCAACCGGGCCAAGGATTTCCTGTCCAAGCTGCTGACACACTGACCGACTACGAGTTCGCACCCTGGCCGCCGGACGGCGGCCGCCCAATGAAAGGAATGTCATGAAGGCATTTTTGACCCGAAGGAAATCCCTTCTGGTTGCCGCTTCCGCAGCACTGGCGCTCAGCCTGAGCGCCTGTGGCGGCAGCTCCTCCACGACCACCAACCCGCCCGTAGCCGAGAAGCCGAGCTTTGCCGCCGATTCCACCATGGCCAAGCTTGCATCCGCGGGCAAGATCACCATCGGTACCAAGTTCGACCAGCCGCTCTTCGGCCAGAAGGGCCTTGACGGCAAGCCGATCGGCTTCGACGTCGAAATCGGCAAGCTGGTGGCCGCCAAGCTGGGCATCCCCGCCGACAAGATCGAGTGGGTTGAAACTGTCTCCGCCAACCGCGAGCAATTCATCAAGCAGGGCAAGGTGGACATGATCGTCGCCACCTACACCATCAACGACAAGCGCAAGGCCGAAGTCGACTTCGGCGGACCGTATTACGAGGCCGGACAGGCCCTCATGGTGAACAAGGACAACAATTCCATCACCAAGCCCGAGGACGTCAAGGGCAAGAACGTCTGCTCCGTGACCGGTTCCACCCCGGCCTCGACGATCGTCGAGAAGTACGGAGCAGTGCTGGTGCCGGCCGCAACGTACTCCGCCTGCCTGGAGCCGCTGCGGAACAAGCAGGTTGAAGCGGTCACCACCGACAACGTCATCCTTGCCGGTTTCGTGTCCAAGGAACCGGACGCCTTCAAGCTGGCATCGGATCAGACCTTCACCAAGGAGCCGTACGGCATTGGCCTGAAGAAGGACGACACCGCGTTCCGCATGTGGATCAATGACCAGCTGGAGGCCTTCGACAAGGACGGGTCCTACAAGAAGGCCTGGGAGGACACCGCCGGTACCGTCATCAAGACCGCGCCCGCGCTTCCCACGATCGACCGCTACTAGTCGGCTGTGGCGGTTGCCGGGCCTGCGGATCCATCGCAGCCCGGCGGCCGCCACTCCCGTCTTTCGCCTGGAATCCCCTCAACGCAGCTGAAGGAACTTATGGACGTCATCATTGAAAACCTCCCCCAGTATTGGGACGGTTTTCTCCGAACCCTCTTCTTGTCCGTGGTCTCGGGAATTATCGCCTTGGTCTTCGGCACCGTACTGGCGGCCGCCCGCGTCTCGCCCGTCGCCGCGCTGCGCGGCTTCAGCATGACGTACGTCGAGATCGTCCGGAACACGCCGCTGACCATCGCGTTCTTCTTCGCGGCGGTGGTTCTGCCCCGCCTCGGCGTCACGTTCCAACAGTTCGAGGTCGCCGCCATCATCGCCCTGAGCGCCTACACCTCGGCCTTCATCGCCGAGGCCGTGCGCTCCGGCGTCAACAGTGTCCCGGTGGGCCAGGCGGAGGCCGCCCGCAGCATCGGTATGAACTTCAGCCAGGTGCTCTCCCTGATCATCCTGCCGCAGGCCCTGCGCACCGTGATCCCGCCGCTGATCAACATTCTGATCGCCCTGGTCAAGAACTCCTCTGTGGCCGGCGCGTTCTATGTGCTGGAACTCTTCGGCCAGGGCAAGCAGCTGGCCAACGCCAACGGCGACGCCGTGATGTGGGTTCTGGTCGGCGTCGCATTCTTCTACCTGCTGATAACCATCCCGCTGGGCTACCTCGCCAGCGTCGTTGAACGAAAGGTGGCGATCGCACGATGAGCTCTGTTCTCTATGACGTCCCCGGCCCCAAAGCCCGTCGGATTTCGCTGATCGGTTCCATCATCGGCGTGATCGTGATCGGCGGCCTGCTCGTCCTGGCAGTCATGACCCTCGCCCAGCAGGGAATCTTCGACCCCAAACGCTGGGCGGTCTTCCAGCTCCCCGAGGTCTGGGCCCTGATCGCCGCCGGCATCGGCGCCACGCTCGCCGCCGCGGCGGTGGCGGCCGTGATTGCCTTCCCGCTGGGCCTGCTCCTGTGCCTGCTGCGCATCTCGGACAACGCCTGGGTCAGGGTGCCCACCCGGATCGTGCTGGAATTCCTGCGCGGCATGCCCGTGGTGCTCATGATGCTGTTCGTGCTGCTCGTCTTTGCCACCAGCTCATTCATCGCCGTGGTCGCCGGCCTGGTCCTTTACAACTCGGCGATTTTCGCCGAGATCATCCGTGCCGGCGTCCAGTCGCTGCCCAAAGGCCAGCGTGAGGCCGGCCTGGCGATCGGCCTCACCAGTTTCCAGTGCCGGCTGACCATCGAGCTGCCGCAGGCCATTCGGCGCATGCTGCCCTCGCTGGTCGCGCAGCTCGTGGTGCTGCTGAAGGACACCTCGCTCGGCTACATCGTCGCCTACGGCGAGCTGCTCCGGGCCGTGCAGGTCATGGCCGACTTCCTGGGCCCGCAGTACTTGTTCCCGGTGTTCTTCGTGGCCGCGGCCATTTACATCGCGATCGACCTGGCGGTCTCCCGCCTGGCCATCTGGCTCGAACGCCGCGGCTCCAAGCGGGCCGCCGGCGGCGTGGCGCACGTGCCGGTCGCCGGGATCCCTGCGGCCAAGTAAAGCCCGTCCACCCACAAAAGGGTCCGGAACCTCTCGGAGGTTCCGGACCCTTTGTGCGTTGCGGGCTTCCTGCGTGCCGTTGCCCCGTTCGTGCGTGCTTGGCTTGCGCTGTGCGCTGCTAGGCGCCGAGCCAGATCCGCAGCGCCCGCAGGCATTCCCTGATGGCGTCTGCCTCGACGTGTTCGTTGTCCTTGTGCGCCAGCAGCGCGTCGCCGGGTCCGAAGTTCACCGCGGGAATGCCGAGCTCACTGAACCGTGCGACGTCGGTCCAGCCGTACTTGGGCTTCGGCTCCGCGCCCACGGCGACGACGAACGACGCGGCGGCGGGGTGGTGCAGTCCCGGCCGCGCCCCGGCGGCGCTGTCGGTGCGCACGACGTCGAATCCGTCCAGCAGTTCGCGCACGACGGCCTCGGCCCCGTCCGGGGTCTTGTCCGGCGCGAAGCGGTAGTTGATTTCCACCACGCACTTGTCCGGAATGACGTTGCCGGCCGTGCCGCCGTTAATCTTCACGGCGTTGAGGCTTTCGCGGTAGTCCAGGCCGTCAACCGTCACGGTCTGCGGCTCATACGCCGCCAGCCGGGCCAGGATCGGGGCCGTGGCGTGGATGGCGTTGCTGCCCATCCAGGCCCGGGCCGAGTGGGCAGCCTCGCCGCGCATGGTCACCTCGAAGCGGCTGGTGCCGTTGCAGCCGCCCTCCACCGTCCCGTCGGTTGGCTCGAGCAGGATCGCGAAGTCGCCGCCGAGCAGGGATCCGTGATTGCGCACCAGCCGGCCGAGGCCGCTCTTCACGGCCTCGACTTCCTCGTGGTCGTAGAAGACGAACGTGACGTCCTTGTCCGGCGCCGCCCCGGCGTCGAACATGGTGGCGGCCAGCGCCAGCTGCACGGCGACGCCGCCCTTCATGTCGGTGGCGCCGCGGCCGTAGAGGATCCCCTCCCCCGGGGCCCCGGAGGGCCAGTACGCCGGCACGGTCCCGAGCGAGCCCTCGGTGATGGGGAGCGGCACGGTGTCCAGGTGCCCGGCAAGGATGACGCGCTCGGTGCGGCCGAGGTTGGTGCGGGCGATGATCGAATCGCCGTCGCGGACCAGCTCCAGCTGCGGCAGCAGGCGCAGGGCATGTTCCACGGCGTCTGCCAGGACCTTTTCGTTGCCGGAGACGCTGTTGATGTCAATCAGGGCGGCTGTGAGCAGGGCTACGTCCTGGCGGAGGTCCAAGTGGACCGGAGTGCGGACAGGGACGCTGGCAGTGGCAGGGGTGCGCGGGTTCGTGGGGGTCACCGTCCCACTTTATCTGTTCGCCTTCCCGCGGGGCCGCAACAGGTGCCGTCCCCATGCATAGGTGGCGAGCGTCTCCTGTCACTTGGGCGTCTCACGTTTCAGCGCCCGCGGGCCCTCTCGTTAGACTTGGGCCATGACTGAAACTGCTGCTTCCGCTGTGCCCACCGACGCCCGCTCCGCCTTCGGCTACGGCGTGGCCACCGTGTCCACCCGCAACGGTGATGCCACCGTGCTGGACGTATGGTTCCCGGCGCCCGCGCTCGGAATCGCGGAGGAGCACCTGCGCGAGCTCGAGAACGCGGACCAGTCGCTGATCGACATCGCCGCCGGCGGCATCGACCCGGACCGGGGCACCGAGCAGAAGGTTGTCTTCGCCCAGATCAACCTGGACGAAGCACCCGCGGACACGGCGGACGCCTACCTTCGCCTGCACCTGCTCTCCCACCGGCTCGTCCAGCCCAACAGCATCAACCTCGACGGCATTTTCGGCAAGCTCCCCAACGTGGTGTGGACCAACTTCGGCCCCGCCGCCGTGGAGGACTTCGAACTGACCCGGGCGCGCCTGCGCAAGCGCGGCGCCGTCACCGTCTTCGGTGTGGACAAGTTCCCGCGCATGGTCGACTACGTGGTTCCCTCCGGCGTCCGGATCGCCGACGCCGACCGGGTCCGGCTGGGTGCGCACCTGGCCGAAGGCACCACCGTCATGCACGAGGGCTTCGTGAACTTCAATGCCGGAACGCTGGGCACCTCCATGGTGGAGGGCCGGATCTCGGCCGGCGTCGTCGCCGGTGACGGGTCCGACGTCGGCGGCGGGGCCTCGATCATGGGAACCCTCTCCGGCGGCGGCAAGGAAAAGATCGCCCTCGGCGAGCGGGTCCTCCTCGGCGCCAACTCCGGCGTGGGCATCAGCATCGGCGACGACTCCGTCGTCGAAGCCGGGCTCTACGTCACCGCCGGCACCCGTGTGCGTGTGATCGGCCCCAAGGACGCCGACGGTGAAGACACCAGCCGGATCGTCAAGGCCGTGGAGCTTTCCGGGGTTCCGAACCTGCTCTTCCGCCGCAATTCCACCACCGGCGAGGTTGAGGTCCTCCCCCGCAAGGGGCAGACCGTGGAGCTCAACGAGGCCCTGCACGCCAACTGACCGCACCGGCTGGTACGGTATGGCGGGCGGCGAAGACCGCCCGGCGGGGTCAACCCCCAACGATGAAGCAGCCGAAGACGCAGCCCGCAAGGGCCTGAGGGAGTAAGTTCGTGGCACGAAGAGGGAGCTGGCGGCGCCGGATCGTTCTTCTGCTGACCCTAGCGATGGTCGCCGGCGCGATCTACACCGCGGTGGCGTTCCTGCAGCGATCGGAAACGTTGATCACCGAACGCTGCACGGCCGCGGGCAGCGGCGGCGATGACCTCGCCACCGACCAGGCGGCCAACGCTTCCCTCATCACCGCCGTCGCTGTCCGGCGCGGGCTTCCCGCCCGGGCCGCCAGCATCGCGCTGGCCACCTCGATGCAGGAATCCAAACTGCGCAACATCGGCCATGGCGACCAGGCCGGCCCCGACTCGCGCGGATTGTTCCAGCAGCGGCCGTCCCAGGGCTGGGGCACCACGGCGCAGGTGATGGACCCTTACCACGCCAGCAATGCTTTCTACGATGCGCTCGTCGAGATCTCCGGGTACGAGTCGCTGGAGATCACCGATGCCGCCCAGCAGGTCCAACGCTCGGCATACCCGGACGCCTATGCCCAGCATGAGCCGATGGCCCGTGCGTTCGCCTCCGCCCTGAGCGGCCAGACGCCCGCAGGCCTGGACTGCTCGCTGCGGTCCGCCGACACCGCCGGGGATCCCGCTGCCGTCACCTCAGAGCTGACCGCTGCGCTTGGGGACGTCCAGACGTCCACCAACGGCCGGACGCTGCTCGTCGATGCCGAAGGGACCCAGGCCTGGGCTGTGGGGCAGTGGGCAGTGGCCAACGCCAAGGAGCTCGCCATCACCAACGTCGAGGTCGACGGCCGGGCCTGGAACCGGCAGTCCCGCGACGGCTGGCAGCCGGCTTCAGTCCCGGCCGGCCAGGTCCGGGTAACCGTCGCCGGCGCGCCCGGCGCCTGAGCCCCGGCGGGCTGCACGAATTCAGACCAGTAGGTCGACCACCGGCTGCACGTAGCTGCGGAACAGCTCCGGCTGGGACAACAGCTCGCGGCTCATGATGATCTTGTCGGGCTCCAGGTACCAGGCCCGCGGCTCCGCAAGCGGGAGTTCGATGATCGTCAGGCCGAAATCCTTTGACGCGCGTCCCACGTCAAGCAGGCGGTCCTCCACCATGTCGGCCAGCAGTTCGTTGTTGCCGTTGGCTTCGCGCTCCGCCTCGAGGGCCAGGTATTCCGCGCGGCGTTCCCGGGCCCATGTCAGGGCCGCCCCGAAGTGGGCCTGCAGCACGCGCCGGAGCGCCGGCGAATTGCCGAAGGCACGGAAACCCGGCGGGGAGAGCTCGGGGGACATTTCCGGATAGGCCTTCAGCAGCTGTTCCCACCAGGCCTCCCATTCGGTCTTGAGCGCCGCCGGGCCGCCAACCTCGGCGATCAGATGAGAGTGGTCCGCGGCGCGGATCTTCGGGGCCGCGTGGCACAGCGCCGGGTGCCCCGCAGTGTCCAGACCGGCAGCGTCACGAACGTAAAGGGCAATCAGCATGGGACCAGAAGTATCCATCGTGATCCGCCAGCCAGGTCCGCCGGTGTGGTGCATCCAATTGCCTCCCTTGGCAAGACGTACTATCTCAGTCTATTCCTGTTGTTATGACGCGTTAACGGCAAGCTGCCCTGCCGACAGCCTGCGGTTCAGGCCCTCAAGATGGGCTTCGAGCACGTCCTTGCACATCAAAGCCGTCATCCACTCAGGCTGCAGGAGGGCGTGCATCGTCAGACCGTCCAGGACGGCCAGCAGCAGCTCCGCCTCCGTGACGAGCACCTGCTGGTCGACTCCGGCGGGGCCATCGGCGTCGGTGGGGTCGATCGTGCCGGCGGCCAGGCCCAGGATAAGTCCGCCCACGACTGCTGCCACCGCGCGATGGCTCCGGTCGGCCTCGGCGGCCAGGAACGGCTTGGTCCGGGCCGCATTCTTGAAGGCCATCCAGACGCAGGCGTCGACCGCCCGTTCCTCGTCCACCGGAAGAAACTCACCCAGCAGTGCCATGAGGGCAGCCTGGTGCTCCGCCGACCCTGGCAGCAGGTCGCCCAGCAAGGAGTCCGCGTCCGTGAGGCGTCCGACGATCCGGTCTACCACCACGGCGAACGCGTGGGTCAGGAGCTCGTCGCTGCTGGCGAAATAGTGCCGCACCGAGCCGACAGCCAGCTGCGCTTCATCTGCAACCTCCCGCAGGGAGGCCCGCTCAAGACCATCCGCGGCGATGATCCTGAAGACCGCGTCAACTACTTCCTGTCGCCGGATTACGGCGTCGACAAATTTAGGCACTGGTCTTTTTTAGCACGTCCGTGCCGCCGCCGCCTGAGGGCACACCGACACCTCCGGACGCGTGGCGCAGGTCACAGCGGCGCAGGTCACAGCGGCATGGCGCACCCCGGGAAAGACGCCGGCCGCGCGCCTCAAGGAGGTGCGCGGCCGGCGTCGTGCTTGCTGTCGCGTGCCTGCCATGGCAGGCGGGCGGACTACAGCGACGGGTAGTTGCGTTCCGGCTCGCCGACGTAGAGCTGGCGCGGACGGCCGATCTTGGTGTTGGGGTCGCTGATCATCTCGCGCCACTGGGCGATCCAGCCCGGCAGGCGTCCGATTGCGAACAGCACCGTGAACATCTTTTCGGGGAAGCCCATGGCCTTGTAGATCAGGCCGGTGTAGAAGTCCACGTTGGGGTAGAGCTTGCGCTGGATGAAGTAGTCGTCGCCCAGGGCCTTCTCTTCAAGGCGCATGGCGATGTCCAGGAGCTCGTCATTTCCGCCGAGCTTGCTGAGGACCTCGTGGGCGGTGGCCTTGATGATCTTGGCGCGCGGGTCATAGTTCTTGTAGACGCGGTGCCCGAAGCCCATGAGGCGGACGCCGTCCTCCTTGTTCTTGACCTTCTCCATGTAGTCCTCAGGCTTGATGCCGTCGGCCTGGATCTGGCGCAGCATCTTCAGGACTGCCTCGTTGGCACCACCGTGGGCGGGGCCGAAGAGGGCGTTGATGCCGGCGGAGACGGACGCGAACAGGTTGGCGTTCGAGGAGCCGACTAGGCGGACAGTCGACGTGGAACAGTTCTGCTCGTGGTCAGCGTGCAGGATCAGCAGCAGGTCCAGGGCCTTGGCGATAACCGGGTCCACCTCGTACTGCTCGGCCGGCAGGCCAAAGCTGAGGCGCAGGAAGTTCTCCACCAGGTTCATCGAGTTGTCCGGGTACAGCATCGGCTGCCCGATCGACTTCTTGTGGGCGTAGGCGGCGATGACCGGCATCTTGGCCATGAGACGGATGGTGGACACTTCCACCTGTTCCGCGTTGAACGGATCCAGCGAGTCCTGGTAGAACGTCGAGAGCGCGGACACGGCCGAGGACAATACCGGCATCGGGTGGGCGTCACGGGGGAAGCCGCTGAAGAAGCCCTTGAGCTCCTCGTGCAGCAGCGTGTGGTGGCGGATCCTCTGGTCGAAGGATTCCAGCTCGGTGGGGGTCGGCAGGTTGCCGTAGATCAGCAGGTAGGAGACTTCCAGGAAGCTCGAGTGCTGGGCCAGCTGCTCAATCGGGTAGCCGCGGTAGCGCAGGATGCCAGCGTCACCATCGATGTAGGTGATGGCCGAGGTGGTGGCTGCGGTGTTCATGAAACCGGGGTCGAAGGCGACGGCGCCGGTCTGCTTCAGCAGCTTGGAAACGTCGTAGCCTTCGTTTCCTTCTACAACCTTGATGCGCGGGAGTTCGAGCTCGCCGCCGGCATGGCGCAGGGTTGCGCTGGTGGTTTCAGTCATGGAGTCTCCTCATGAGGCATCGGGGCCTCTGTCGAAAGCTGGTCCAACATCTGGTGAAGCTGCCCGCGGATCCTGTGCGGACAGGATTTCCAAAGGCTGCGCTGCCTTCTTGTGGAAAGCCACCATTGATCGTCAGTTAAAAAGTACCTTCACTTCGCGGGTGGTACTAATCCGTAAGGCGTCCATAACGCCGAAAACACGCCACATGTGGCACGCGTCACAGCATTGTTACGCGTCCGGGGCCAGCCTCGAGACGGCGGCGTCGATCCGCTCGTCGCTGGCGGTCAGCGCCACCCGGATGAACCCGCTTCCGGCGTCGCCGTAGAAAACCCCGGGGCCGACGACGATTCCGCGGTCCGCGAGGCGGCCCACGGTTTCCCACGTCGCCTCGCCGGCGGTGGCCCACAGGTAAAGGCCCGCACTGGACTCACGGATCGCCAGGCCGAAACCCTCCAGCGCCGGGACGATCCGTTCCCGCCGGCCCCTGTACAGGTCCTTCTGGGCCTGGACGTGGGCGTCGTCGCCGAGGGCCACCCGCATGGCTTCCTGGACCGGATAGGGAACGATCATCCCGGCGTGCTTGCGGCTGTTGACCAGGTTCGCCATGATCACCGGATCACCGGCGACGAATGCCGCCCGGTAGCCGGCCACATTGGACTGTTTGCTCAGCGAATAGACGGCAAGCAGGCCCTCGTGGGAGCCTTCTGCGACCTGCGGGTCCAGGATGCTGGGGACCGGGATGCCGCCGCGCTGGACGTCCCACTCCCCCCAGCCGAGTTCGGCGTAGCATTCATCCGACGCTACGACGGCGCCCAGCTCCCGCGCCTGCCGGACGATCCGCCGCAGCGATGCGATGTCCCGGACGCTGCCGGTGGGGTTGGCCGGTGAATTGACCCAGACCAGGCGCACGCGGGCGCGGGTGCCGGCGTCGAGCTCGTCGAGGTCGTCGGCGGCGATCTGCTCCGCACCGGCGAAGGTGGCACCGATGTCATACGTGGGGTACGCGACCGTGGGGCGGACGACGACGTCGCCCGGCCTCAGGCCGAGCAGGAACGGCAGCCACGCGACGAGTTCCTTGGAACCCACCGTCGGCATCACATCCTGCGGATCGAGTCCGGGGACGCCGCGACGGCGCGCAAACCAGCCGGCGATGGCTTCCCGCAGGGCCGGCGTCCCGTGGACGGTGGGATAGCCGGGAGCGTCCGCGGCGGCGCGCAGCGCGTCCTGGATGAGGGCCGGCGTCGGGTCCACCGGGGTTCCGATGGAAAGGTTGACGGCTCCTTCCGCGTGCCGGGCTGCCGTGGCGAGATACGGCGCCATGGCCTCCCACGGGTAGTCGGGCAGGCTCAGGCCGAAGGTGCGCACCGCGGATGTCACCGTAGCGCCGTCCTAGTTGTCTTGGTTCTGCGGCGGCAGGGCGGCGATCATGGGGTGGTCGGTGTGGGTGTTCCCGACCTTCGCGGCGCCGCCCGGGGAACCGAGTTCGTCGAAGAACTCGACGTTGGCCTTGTAGTAGTCAGCCCATTCTTCGGGGGTGTCGTCCTCGTAGTAGATCGCCTCCACGGGGCAGACCGGCTCGCAGGCACCGCAGTCCACGCACTCGTCGGGGTGGATGTACAGGGAACGCTCACCCTCGTAGATGCAATCGACGGGGCACTCCTCAATGCATGCCTTGTCTTTGACATCTACACACGGCTGCGCGATTACGTACGTCACGTCCCTGGCCTCTCCACGTTGGTTCCGGCGAACGGCCGGATGGTTTCCCGGCCTGAGCGCCGGGTTTCTGACTTCCGAGCCTATTATCTCCCAGCCTGTTCCCGCGAACCTAGCGGGAACGTCATACATGCTCCGCGTCTTACTATGATCTGATGAGCTCGCCTTTGCCCTTGCCCCAGCAGTTTCTCTCCGGCGCCCCGCTGGGCACGCGCGTTGTGGTCCGGTACCGGATCGACGGCGGCCTGACGGATGCCCTTGGCGAGCTCGTCGAACGCGCCGACGGCGTGTGCACCGTCCGCACCCGCCGCTCCGACGTCGTCATCGCACTCCCCCTTGTAGTGGCGGCCAAGGAAGTCCCGCCGCCCCCGCCGCGCCGCGCCCCACGCGTGCAGGGCACCTGACCCGCGGCGCAGGGGGCCCTGGGCAACGGTTCCCGGGTGGTTGCTAGCGTCCAGTGGACATGCCCTCCCGCACCCTCCGCGACCAATGGACATGCCCTCCCCTCGTTGCCGGCCGTGCACATGCCCCCTCCTGGCCCGCAGCCGCGCACATGCCCACCCGCACCCTCCGCGACCAATGGACATGTCCTCCCCCGATTGCCGGCCGCGCACATGCCCACCCGCACCCTCGACGACCTGTGGACATGTCCTCCCCTCGTTGCCGGCCGTGCACATTCCACCGTTATGCTCATCACCGCGGGCCAGCGAGGGACATGTCCAGTGGCGAATCGACAGAGCACGGGACATGTCCAGTGGTGGCTTCGTGCGGTGCAGAGTCAGTGGTGGCTGGGTGCAGAGCAGGGTCACAGCGCTGGGGTGAGGCGCAGAATCGCAGTGCAAGGGCGCAGGAAAAGGCGCACGAATTTGGAATTCGCGTCCGACTCTATGCGGCGGCGGACAGCCTGTTCAGCGCTTCCCGGACCATGGTAATGAAATCCTCAGGATGGTCCCTCACCAGCTGGTAGGTCACAATCAGTGTCGGTATTCCTCGGCGCGTCGTAACGTTCCAACGCCGCCGGTCTTCCTCGAAGCTCGTCCTATCCATGTGGAACCCGGCCCCGTCAGCCTCAATGCCAAGACGGCCATCGACCATCAGGTCCAGATGTCCCATGCCCGGAACGTTGACCTGCGATTCAACATGAAAGCCGGCACGCCGCAGAAGGAACCGGGCCAGGCATTCAATGACCGACTGTGACTGTGGGACGATCGCCGACACGATCCGGCGCTCCCGGGAGTCGTTCCGGCCATCGAGCCGCTGGCGCAACAAACCCAACGGGAGTCCCTTCAGCACGACGGCGGACTCGGCGATGATCAGCCCGTCAGGTTCAGGCAAGCAGCGCAGGCATTGGACGACTGTGTCCAGGAGCGTCGGCGGAACGGAAGCCCGGTGACAGATGAAGCCCTGGTAACTCCTGCTGTGGGTGAGGGCTATGTGCGGCTGGGCCGGGCCTTCGAGGACCCACAGCCCGCTGAAGTGGGCAGCGGTGATACAAGCAGGCTCCGCCGGCAGTGAGCGAATAGAGATCAGCTGTGCGTCCGCACCCGGCAAGGCATAGACACCGCGGGCTACACGGGACACCGATCCCGCGGCCATCGCCGACTTGAGCTGAAAATCGGAGACCCCCGCCGCGGCAATGTATTTGGCGCGGGCGACGCCGTCGTACTTCGAGAGCACCTCGATAATGTTGGCCATTCACCCATGGTGGAGCCGCACACTGCGCCCGTGCAGTCGGATCCCGCGCTATGTGGAAAACTGCGCGGGCGGGGCCAGGGCTGCGGCAACCCGGGCAGGAGCGAGGACTGGACATGTCCCGCGCACGGGCCCTGCGCCGGACGCGATGCCATTGTGCCCGCTCAAGCGAACAAAAAACGGGCATGTCCCCGAGCCGTGGGTGGGAGTGGACAGGCCCATAGATGAGCGCTGGACATGTCCCGCGGGCCAGCCCTGCGCCGGACATGATGCCATTGAGCCCAATTGAGCGAACGAAAAATGAGCATGTCCCGCGTAGGAGGCAGGGCCGGGTCCTAGCCGGGCGGGCGCCGGTACCGCCGGCACCAGGCGAGCATGGCCACGGTGATGCCTGCGATGCCGAAGACCCAGACATTGCCCGCGGTGTCGCCGATGACCAGGCGCTTGCCTGTTTCCAGGGTGGACCACCACCCGGTCAGCGCATAACAGAGGACCCCGCATACTGCCGTCGGGACGACTGAACGGAACGCCGCCCCGAGCCACACCTGGACCGAGCCCAGCAGCACGAGCGCCGCGACGGCTCCCCACGGGACGTCCACGCCGTTCAGGACCAGATCGTGGCGGTGCAGGGCGGTTCCGGCCAGGGCAACAAAAAGAGCTGCCGGTACGGCGGCGGCAATGCCGCCTGCCGTACCGGCAGCTCTCTTAGTCACGTTGCAGCCGAAGCCCGGAGACCGGGATTAGACCTTGGCGCGGGCGCGGTTGGCCTTGGCACGCTCGTTGGTGTCCAGGATGACCTTGCGGATGCGGATTGAATCCGGGGTAACCTCAACGCACTCGTCTTCGCGGGCGAATTCGAGGGACTCTTCGAGGGTCAGGTCGCGCGGCGGCGTCAGGTTCTCGAAGGTGTCCGAGGAGGCTGCACGCATGTTGGTGAGCTTCTTTTCCTTCGTGATGTTGACGTCCATGTCGTCGGCGCGGGAGTTCTCGCCCACGATCATGCCTTCGTAGACCTCGGACGTGGGCTTGACGAAGAAGGAGCCACGTTCCTGCAGGTTGATCATGGCGAACGGGGTCACAACACCGGCGCGGTCGGCGATCATCGAACCGTTGGTGCGGTACTCGATCGGGCCGGCCCACGGCTCGTAGCCTTCGGAGATGGAGGCGGCGATGCCGGCGCCGCGGGTGTCCGTGAGGAACTTGGTGCGGAACCCGATCAGGCCACGGGCCGGAACGATGAACTCCATGCGGCACCAGCCGGTGCCGTGGTTGGCCATGTTGGTCATGCGGCCCTTGCGGGCAGCCATCAGCTGGGTGACGGCGCCGAGGTACTCTTCGGGCACGTCGATGGTCATGTGCTCCATCGGCTCGTGGACCTTGCCGTCGACGRTCCGGGTGACGACCTGCGGCTTGCCGACGGTCAGTTCGAAGCCTTCGCGGCGCATCTGCTCGACCAGGATGGCCAGCGCGAGCTCGCCACGGCCCTGGACTTCCCAAGCGTCGGGACGCTCGGTGGGGAGAACCTTGATGGAGACGTTACCGATCAGTTCCTTGTCGAGGCGGTCCTTGACCTGGCGGGCCGTGACCTTGGCGCCCTTGACCTTGCCGGCCAGCGGCGAGGTGTTGATACCGATGGTCATGGAGATGGCCGGGTCGTCAACAGTGATCAGCGGCAGCGGCTGCGGGTTCTCGGCGTCGGTGAGAGTCTCGCCGATGGTGATTTCCTCGATGCCGGCAACAGCAACGATTTCGCCGGGGCCGGCGGATTCCGCGGGGACACGGTCGAGTGCCTTCGTGGCCAGCAGCTCGGTGATCTTGACGTTCTTCAGCTCACCGTTGGCACGTGCCCAGGCGACGGTCTGGCCCTTGCGCAGGGTGCCGTTGTAGATGCGAAGCAGCGCGAGGCGGCCGAGGAACGGGGAGGCATCCAAGTTGGTGACGTGCGCCTGCAGGACACCGTTCGGGTTGTAGGTCGGGGCCGGGATGTGCTCGATGATGGCCTGGAAGAGCGGCTCGAGGTCCTCGTTTTCCGGGGCTGAACCGTCTGCGGGCTGTTCGAGGGACGCGCGGCCGACCTTGGCTGCGGCGTAAACAACCGGAACATTGAGGATCTTGTCCAGGTCGAGGTCCGGAACTTCGTCGGCGAGGTCGGAGGCCAGGCCCAGGAGCAGGTCCATGGACTCGTGGACAACTTCTTCGATCCGCGCGTCGGGGCGGTCGGTCTTGTTGACCAGGAGGATCACCGGCAGGTGCGCGGCGAGGGCCTTGCGCAGCACGAAGCGGGTCTGGGGCAGCGGGCCCTCAGAGGCATCGACGAGGAGGACGACGCCGTCGACCATCGACAGGCCGCGCTCGACCTCGCCACCGAAGTCGGCGTGGCCGGGGGTGTCGATGACGTTGATGGTGATGGTCTCGCCCTTGGAGGACGGACCGTTGTAGGCCACCRTGGTGTTCTTGGCCAGGATGGTGATGCCCTTTTCGCGTTCCAGGTCACCGGAGTCCATGACGCGGTCTTCGAGGTGGTTGTGCTCGGCAAAGGAGTTGGTCTGCTTGAGCATGGCGTCGACCAGCGTGGTCTTGCCGTGGTCAACGTGGGCCACGATCGCGACGTTGCGCAGGTCACTGCGCGATGCAGTGGCTACCGCGGTGTTGGTGGTGGTTTCAGACATGCGTTATTGCTCGATTCAGTGGTGAAGTCAGCTGTGGTATCGCGACATTTCCAACTGGAACGCACGACGGATAAGTCCCTTTGGCACAGGGCACCTACAACCATTCTAAACGCTAGGTCATTTATTGGCCTAAAATGCGAAGCGGCGGCCGGCCGCCGCACCGTCCCAGGAGCGGGACGGGCGCACGGAAGTGGTTTATTACCTGTGAGTAAAGTCACTGGATTTTGCGGCGCCCATGCACCATCATTGCTCTGATAGCAGCAAGCAAGCCCGGAGACATTCATGCGAAACGCCTCGGCCCTGTCCCGCTTTGTCGCAACGATGATCGCCGTAGGCGTAGTTCTTGGCGGCTGTGGGCAGGCCACTTTTTCACCTGCGTACGACGCAGGTTCTTCCGACGGCGGATCGTCCGACGGCGGATCTTCTGACGCGGGCTCTGCGGGCGTGCCACTGACCGCCAGCCAGGCCGGAACGGCTAACGGCGCCGGCGTACCGGTCGCGGCAGGGGCCGCTGCGAAGACCCGCATCGGGTCCACCATCGACCCCGCCGATTTGCCGAGCGGCTCGACCTACCGCAACCCTGCCAACGGCCGCAACGAGATCATCGTCAAGGACACCAGCAATGTCGCCGTGCTTATTGGCGACTCACAATCGGAACCGTCCTACGGTTGGCCCAGGCAGGGTCTGGCAGCGGCCGGGTACAAGGTCTTCTTCTGCGGCCGGGGCGGCACCGGCTACGTGGCATCGAACGGCAAGACCGGCAACTACGTCGATGCGCTCCAGCGCGGCGATTGGAAACTCCCGTACGGCACCCCTCCCCTCGTAGTGATCGAAGGCGGCGGGAACGACGCCGCGCGCGGCGCCTCGAACGCGCAGATCGTCGCCAACGCCGAGCGGCTGATCGCCAGCATCCAGCAGCGCTATCCGGCGGCCCGGGTGCTCATGGTCGGCACGCTCGCCCGCGGCGTCCACTACGGCGGTGGACGCCGGTCCGAGGTGGACGCGCTTCTGGGGAGGGTGGCGGACCGGCACGGGCTGCCGTTCGTCAGCGCGGGCGACTGGCTCACCCGGTACAACCTCACGGGTTCAATGGCGGACGGGGTTCACCTGAACCGGCAGGGCCACGCGGCCCTGGGCGCCGTTTTCGGCCAGCGGCTGGAGTCCATGGGGTTCGACTACGCAGAGCCCGGCATGCTCGCCGGCTTGTCCCGCTAGCGCCGGACAGCACACCACAGCAACCCTGCACACCACAGCAAAAAGGAGCCGGTGCCCGCCCCAACGGGCGGACACCGGCTCCTGTGCTGCTACCGGCGGACTTGTTCAAGCCCTAGGTAAAGTGGCCGCTCAGGCCACTTCCACCTCCGGCGGCAGCATGAGGCCCGCGCCGGGGATGGCGTTGAGCAGCGCCCGGGTGTAGTCCTGCTGCGGCGACTCGAAGACGTCGTCCGTGGAGCCCGTCTCCACGAGCTTGCCCTTCTCCATGACGCACACGTGGTCCGCGATCTGCCGGACCACCGCGAGGTCGTGGGTGATGAACAGGTAGGTCAGGCCGAGCCTGGACTGCAGTTCGGCGAGCAGGTTCAGCACCTGCGCCTGCACCAGCACATCCAGTGCCGAGACGGCCTCGTCGCAGATGATCACTTCGGGGTCCAGGGCCAGGGCGCGGGCGATCGCGACACGCTGGCGCTGGCCGCCGGAGAGCTCATTCGGGTACCGCTGCATGGTGGACTGCGGCAGCGCCACCTGGTCCAGCAGCTCCCGGACCTTCTTCTCGCGGCTGGCCTTGTCCCCGATCTTGTGGGTCCGCAGCGGTTCCTCGATGGTCCGGAAGATGTTGTACATCGGGTCCAGTGAACCGTAGGGGTCCTGGAAGATCGGCTGCACCCGGCGCCTGAAGGCGAAGATCTCCTTGCTGTTCAGCGTGGAGGTGTCCACGCCGTCGAAGATGATCTTGCCGGAGGTCGGCGTGAGGAGGTTCAGGACCATCTGCGCCACCGTGGACTTGCCGGATCCCGACTCCCCCACGATCGCCGTCGTGGTTCCCCGCTTGACGCTGAAGGAGACGTCGTCGACGGCGGTGAAGTCCGTGGACTTGCCCAGGCCAGAACGCAGCTTGAAGACCTTCCTGAGGTTCTGGATCTGCAGGACGTCGTCGGACTTGGCCGGCTCAACCACGCCGGTCTCGCTCGGGGCGAGCATGTCGTCGGTCTCCACGCCGAGTTCCTTGGCGGCCTGGATGCGCCGGGACGCCAGCGACGGCGCCGAGGCGACCAGCCGCTGGGTGTACGGGTGCTGCGGGTTCTGCAGCAGCTCCAGCGAGGGTCCGGACTCGACAACCTGGCCGCGGTACATGACCACCACCTGGTCGGCGCGCTCGGCGGCGAGGCCGAGGTCGTGCGTGATCAGCAGCACCGCGGTGCCCAGTTCCGTGGTCATCTTGTCCAGGTGATCGAGGATCTGGCGCTGCACGGTGACGTCGAGCGCCGAGGTGGGCTCGTCCGCGATGAGCAGGCGCGGCTGGCAGGCGAGCCCGATCGCGATCAGTGCGCGCTGGCGCATGCCGCCGGAGAACTCGTGGGGGTACTGCTTGGCGCGGCTGCCGGCGTCGGGCAGCCCGGCCTGGGACAGGACCTTTGCGACGTCGTCCGGGCCGCTCGGGAGTCCGTTGGCCTTGAGCGTTTCGCGGACCTGGTCGCCGATCTTCCACACCGGGTTGAGGTTGGACATCGGGTCCTGCGGGACCATGCCGATGCTGTTGCCGCGAAGTTCGATCATCCGCTTTTCGCTGGCGTTGGAGATGTCTTCGCCATCGAACAGGATCTGGCCTGCAGCGACGCGCCCGTTGCCCGGGAGCAGGCCGATGGCGGCCAGCGCGGTGGTGGACTTGCCGGAGCCCGACTCGCCCACAATCGCGACGGTTTCGCCCGGCATGACGGTGAGGCGGGCGTTGCGGACGGCGTTGACCTCGCCGTTGCTGGTGGTGAACCCGATGGCCAGGTCCTTGATTTCAAGCAGCGGGCGCTCAGTGGCGTACTCAGCTTCCTGGAAGTCAACAGAGGCGCTCATGGTGTCCCCTTTCATCGCTTGCGGGCTTTGGGATCGAGGGCATCACGCAGGGCATCGCCCAGCATGATGAAGCTCAGGACGGTGATGGACAGCGCAATTGCCGGGTAGAGCAGCGGCATCGGGTTGGACCGGAGCGAGGCCTGCGCCGCCTGGATGTCGTTGCCCCAGGACATGACGCTGGGCGGCAGCCCGATGCCGAGGAAGGACAGCGTGGATTCGGCCACGATGAACGTGCCCAGGGAGATGGTGGCCACGACGATGATTGGGGCCAGCGAGTTCGGCATCACGTGCCGCATGAGGGCGCCGAACTTCGAGACGCCGAGCGACCGGGCGGCCGTGACGAAGTCGGCGTTGCGGACCTCGATCACCGCACCGCGGGTGATGCGCGCGATTTGCGGCCAGCCGAAGGCCACCAGGATGAGCACCAGCGTCCACACGGTCCGGTTCGTCCGGAACATCGGCAGCTGCATGAGCACGATCGCGCCCAGGATCAGGGGCAGGGCGAAGAAGATGTCATTGATGCGGGCCAGGACGGAGTCGATCCAGCCGCCGTAATAACCGGCCACGGCCCCCATGATGCCGCCGATCAGCAGCACCCCGATGGTGGTGAAGAGGCCCACGGTCACCGAGGACCGCGTGCCGAAGATGACGCGGGCGTAGACGTCGCAGCCCTGCTGGGTGAAGCCCAGGGGGTGGCCCGCGGCGGGGCCGGCGTCGGAGTTGGCCAGCTGGCACGCCTCCGAGCCCGGGTCGATCGGGGAGAAGAGTCCGGGGAAGAGGGAGACCGCCACGACCACCAGGATCAGGAGTGCGGAGATGAGGAAGAGCGGCTGCTTGCGCAGGTTCTTCCAGGCCTCGCCCCACAGACTCAGCGGTGCGGCTTCGTCCTTGACCCGGTCCGTCACCTGGAGCGGGGTCTCGGAGACATCGGCCACGAAGTGCTCGGTCCGGCGGGCCGGGCGGAGGGACGTGTGCCGTGCGGTGGTGGTGTTATCAGGAGTCATAACGGATCCTCGGGTCAAGCCAGCCGTAAAGCAGGTCAACGAGCAGGTTGGAGAGGCAGTAGATCAGCACCAGGACGGTGACGATCGAGACCACCGTGGGCCCTTCGCCGGACAGCACAGCCCGGTAGAGCCGGTTGCCGACGCCCGGAACGTTGAAGATGCCTTCCGTGACGATTGCGCCGCCCATCAGGGCACCGAGGTCGGCGCCCAGGAAGGTAATGACGGGAATCAGGGAGTTGCGCAGGATGTGGACGCGGACCACCTGGAACCGGGAGAGGCCCTTGGCCGTGGCGGTGCGCACATAGTCGGCGTTCATGTTTTCGATGACCGACGTGCGGGTCAGGCGCAGGACATAGGCGAAGGATCCCAGTCCCAGCACGATCGCCGGCAGGATGAGGTCCTGGACGGTCGCCGCGGAGCTGACGGTCGGCTTGGCCCAGCCCAGCTGGACGCCGATGGTGAACTGCAGCAGGAAGCCCAGGACGAAGATCGGGATGCCGATCACGATCAGGGACGCCACCAGGACAGTGGCGTCAAAGAACTTGCCTTTGCGCAGGCCGGCGATGAGGCCGAAGACGATGCCGAAGACTGCCTCGAAGATCAGCGCCATGATGGCCAGCCGGGCCGTGACGGGGAAGACCTCACCGAGCACGGCGGCGATGGGGCGTCCGGAGAAGTCCTGGCCGAGGTCGAACGTGAAGATGCTCTTGAGGTAAAGCAGGTATTGCATCCAGAACGGCTGGTCCAGGTGGTACTGCGCCCGCAGCTTGGCTGCCACGGCCTCGTTCACCGGCTTGTCGCCGAACAGTGCCACGATGGGATCGCCGGGCAGGCTGAAGACCAGGAAGTAGACCAGCAGTGTTGCGCCCAGGAAGACGGGAATCAGTTGCAGGAAACGCTTGAGGATGTATGTCGACATCAGCGAGTCACACCCTCGTTGGCAGGCATCCTGTCCAGGGATGCGGCGGAGTTGTTCATCAAAGAACCTTTTCACTATGGATGCAGGCCGGCGCCGGTTCATTCACGGCGGCAGGGCTGCGAAAAGTTCGCCCGAAGAGCCGGGCATCAAGAAAATAAATGGTGGGAAAACACGACGACGGCGGAGGCCCCAGTATGGGCGGCCCCCGCCGTCGTTTTGTTGTTACTTACCGGTTACGTTGTAGTACAGCGGGACGCCGTCCCAGCCGTAGTCGACGTTGGTGACCTTGTCGCTCCAGCCGCCCTGGGCAACCTGGTACCACAGGGGGATGGCCGGCAGGTCCGTCAGGAGGATCTCCTGGGCCTTGTTCATGGCCTTGTTGCCCTCGCCGACCGTCGCGGCGTTCAGGCCGTCGGAGATGGCCTTGTCGAACGTCGGGTTGGCGTAGTTAGCGTCATTGGAGCCGGCACCGGTCTTGTAGATCGGGCCGAGGAAGTTGTACAGCGACGGGTAGTCTGCCTGCCAGCCGGCACGGATGGAGCCGGTGAGGGTCTTGGCGGTGGCGTCGTTGCGGGCTTCCTTGAAGGTGGCGTACGGCTTGCCTTCAACCTTGATGCCGAGCGTGTTCTTGAGCTGGTTGACTACTGCCTCAACCCAGGCCTTGTGTCCGCCCTTGTCGGCGTTGTAGGCAATGGTGAAGGTCGTGTTGGCGTCCCACTTCTGGATCGCGTCGGCCTTGGTCCAGGCCTCCTTGGCCTTGGCGGCGTCGAACTTGAGGTTGTCGGCACCGGCGATCGAATCGCTGTAGCCGTCAAGCACGGGGGCCGTGAAGTCCTTGGCAGGCTGGCGTGCGCCGTTGAAGATCACCTTGGTGATTTCCTCGCGGTTGATCGCCATGGAGATCGCCTGGCGACGAAGCTTGCCGGCCTCACCGCTCCACTCCGGCAGGTATTCCGGGATGGCGATGGTCTGGTTGCCTGCGTACGGCTTGTTGATGGTGCGCTCGCCAAGGTCAGACTTGAAGTTCTTCAGCGCGCTGGTCGGGATGGTCTGCAGGATGTCCAGATCGTTGGACAGCAGGGCCTGGTAGGCGGAGTCGTCGTTCTGGTAGATCTTGAAGGTCACACCGGCGTTCTTGGCCTTGCGCGGGCCGCTGTAGTCCGGGTTCGGAACGAGCTGGATCTGCACATTGTGCTGCCAGCCGCCGTCCGCCAGCTTGTACGGGCCGTTGCCGACCGGCTTCTCGCCGAAGCCCTTCGGGTCCTTCAGGGCGCCGGAGGGAACCGGAACAAACGCGGTGTAGCCCAGGCGAAGCGGCCAGTCAGATTCCGGCTGCTTCAGTTCAACGGTGAACGTCTGGTCGTCAACGACCTTCAGGCCGGACATGGTCTCGACCGTGGAGCCTTCTGCGCTGGCTTCGTCGTAGCCCTTGATGCTTTCGAAGAAGCCGCCGCTGAGCTGGGCGTTCTTGGCTGCGGCGCCGAAGTTCCAGGAATCGACGAAGGACTTGGCCGTGATGGCCTCGCCGTTCGTGAACTTCTGGTCCTTCTTGACCTTGATGGTGAAGTGCTGGCCGTCCTTGCCCTCGATGGACTCGGCGAGTTCGTTGACCGGCTTGCCGCTGGGGTCGTAGCTGACCAAGCCCGCGAAGATCATGTCGATGACCTTGCCGCCGCCAACTTCGTTGGTGTCGGCCGGCATGAGGGGACGCTGGGGTTCGGAGCCGTCGGCGAAGATCACTTTGCTGGTGTCTCCGCCGGTACTGCCGCTACCGGTTGCAGAGCCGCTGGCACCGCATCCGGTCAGGGCGAGGGCGGCGATAGCCACCATGCCCAGTGCTTTGGAAGTGCGCGAAAAACGCATTCCGCCTCCTATGAGTTGTGGGAGTTCGTGAGGGAAAAACTTATGCTTCCCCGTAAGCAGGCACAGGGGTATCCCCTGTGACGTGGCCTACATATGGAAGTAGCCTAGCCCTTAAATGTCCAAATGTTGGAACTCCGTTGCCAAACCGTGATCCGACAATCTCATGACGGTTAACGTCAAGCGCGATGTATTTCAAGTCACACGCTACTGGCTGGTATTATTCGCCCGCTTTGTGACCCGGGTTACCCGCGATTAACTGGAATGCGGCGGCTTTTCGCCCCTGTTTGAACCCTCCGGTAAGCTTCAGCTGGCCCCTGAGAGCAGCTGCGCGCGCAGTTCGCGACGCTCGCGCTGCTTGTCCGGATCCGGCAGCGGAACCGCCGCCAGGAGCCGCTGCGTGTACGGCTCCTGGGGGTTGCGGAGGATCTGGTCCCGGGTCCCCTGCTCCACGATCCTGCCGCGCTGCATGACACAGATCCGGTCCGCGAGCACGTCCACCACCGCAAGGTCATGGGTGACGAACAGGCAGG
Organism: Arthrobacter sp. P1_B3; assembly: GCF_056406615.1. Lineage (NCBI taxonomy): Bacteria > Bacillati > Actinomycetota > Actinomycetes > Micrococcales > Micrococcaceae > Arthrobacter > Arthrobacter sp. P1_B3. Next base: position 242,666 of record NZ_JBFTZV010000004.1, read on the forward strand.
CGAACCCCAGTTCCCTCTGCAGGTTCTGGAACAGATCGAGCACCTTGGCCTGGACAGAGACGTCGAGGGCGGAAGTGGGCTCGTCGGCGACCATCAGCTTCGGCTTGAGGGAGAGGGCACGCGCGATCCCCACGCGCTGCTTCTGCCCGCCGGAGAGCTCGTGCGGGTAGCGGTTGCGGTAGTCCCGAGGCAGCTCAACCTGGTCCAGGAGCGCCTCAATGCGCCGCTGCAGTTCGGCGCCCTTCGCGGTCCCCGACAAGAACATCGGCTCCCCGATGCTTTCCCCGATGGGCAGCCTGGGGTTCAGGGACGACGAGGGATCCTGGAACACCATGCCAACGTGCCGGCGCATCTCGCGGAGCTGGCGGCCGTTCTTCTTGGCAGCGGAAATGTCCTGCCCGACCACCCGCATGGTGCCCGCCGCCACGGGCAGCAGGCCGACGGCGGCCCGGCCGATGGTGGTCTTGCCGGAACCCGACTCGCCGACGAGGCCGACCACCTGTCCGGGATAGATAACCAGGTTGGCCCCTTCCACGGCACGGAAGGCCGGCACCCGGCCCTGCTTCGGGTAATCGATGGCGACATCGCTGAGCTCCAGGACCGGTTCGCCCTTCGGCTTGGCCGCTTCTGCTGCGGCCAGGGCGGCGGCATTTTCGCGCTCCCGCCGGATCAGCTCCTCTTCCGGAATGGAAAGGATCTCGACGTGGGTCGCGGCGGCGAGAGCGGCGGTGACGTCTACGTCCGCCGCGGAATCCGCGCCACCCTGGCCCAGGTGCGGGACCGCAGCCAGCAGCGCCTTGGTGTACTCGTGCTGCGGGTTGTGGAAAATCTGCGCTGCCGTCCCCGTCTCCACGATGAGGCCCTTGCGCATGACGGCGATCCGGTCGGCGAGGTCGGCCACCACCCCCATGTCGTGAGTGATGAGCACAATGGCACTGTCCAGTTTGTTCCGCAGGTTGCGCATGAGGTCAAGGATTTCGGCCTGGACTGTCACGTCGAGGGCCGTGGTCGGCTCATCGGCAATGAGCAGCTTCGGGTCGCAGGAGAGCGACTGGGCGATCATGGCGCGCTGGCGCTGGCCGCCGGAAAGCTGGTGCGGGTAAGACCGGAAGGCCTTCTCCGGATCGGGCAGTTCGACAAGATCCAGCATGCGCAGGGCCCGGAGTCGGGCTTCTTCCGGCGAAACCTCATTGTGCAGGCGCACAGTTTCCACTATCTGCGACCCCACGGTGTAGACCGGGTTCAAGGCCGTCATCGGCTCCTGGAAGATCACCGCGACGTCCTTGCCGCGCACGGCACGGATATTGGTTTCATTGCTCCCCAGCAGTTCACGGCCGCCGAGCTTGACACTTCCAGTCACACGGCTGTTACTGGGCAGCAGGCCCAGCAGCGCCATTGAACTGGCGCTCTTTCCGGACCCGGACTCCCCCACGATGGCGAGAACTTCGCCGGCCCGGACCTCGTAGTTCAGGCCGATCGCGGCCGGGACCCATTTTTTGTCCACGCCGAAATCCACGCTGAGGTCCCGGACTTCCAGGACGGTTTCGCCTTTGCCAGGCACGGGTGAGGCCGGCGGATCGAGGGTGATGAAGTCAGTCATGATGGGCTATCCTTCCGCCCGGGCCGCCGGTGCACCGGGGATTAGTACTGCGGCTCGGAATACTGAATTATTGGGGGCATGAGCTCTGCGCCGCACGCCGGAAATGTTGAAGTCTTCAAACCACGAACCAACAAATGGTTCGCGTGGCTGTCCTGGGCGGTGGCCGCGTTCGGTGTCGTGGTCACGGTTGTCATGGCAGGGCCGGGGGCGCTGGGTGGCATCGCCCCGCTGGCCTTCATTGCCTTCATGGGCTGGCAACTGTTCTGGATGCCGTCCGTTGTAGTCCACGACGCCGGCGTCACCCTGGAGAATCCGTTCCGCTCCATTGAGGTCCCGTGGGCAGCGCTGGTGCACGTCGATACCCGCTTTGCTCTCACGCTGGTCACCGCCGAGAAGAGCTACACGTCCTGGGCCGCGCCCGCCCCCGGCATCTGGGGCGGGCGCCACGCCAGGCCGGAAGACCTCCACGGCCTGCCGGCAACCACTTACGGTCCCGGCAAGTCGGTCCGCCCGGGCGATCTGAAGACCACGGACTCCGGCCAGGCCGCCATGCTGGTGCGGGGCCGGTGGCATGAGCTGGTGGAAGGCGGGCAGCTCGCCGCCGGCGACGCCTCCACCACCGCCGTAACCGTCACCGTCCGCTGGGTGGCGATTGGCGCCGTCGTACTGCTCCTGGCGGCCAGCTACGTGGCTGTCACCGCCAGCTAGCCGGCACCTGCACGGGGCCGGCATTACTGGCCCCGTGTCCCGTCGGATGGTCCGTCGTGCCACGGTCCGTCGTGTCCGGGTCCGTCGGGCCGGAATTCCTCGGGCTCAGGCCTGTCGAGGCCGGTGGCGGCGCTTGCCTGCACCGCGGGACCGCCGTGATCCTTGGCCTTCTTGGCATTGAACTTCTTCTGCCGCGGGTCAAAGGCGTCCCGCAGGCCGTCGCCGATGAAGTTGATGCTGAGGCAGATGAGCACGATGAACAGGCCCGGGAACCAGAAGAGCCAGGGCCTGGTGGCGAAGGCCTGCTGGTTCTGCGAGATGAGCAGGCCCAGGGACGTGTCCGGGGCCTTGACGCCGACTCCGAGGTAGCTCAGCGCCGTTTCCGTGAGGATCGCGGCGGACATTGTCAGGGTCACGTTCACGATCAGCACGCCGACGGCGTTGGGCAGGATGTGCTTGAAGATGATCCTGGCATTGCTGGCGCCGGAAATCCGGGCTGCATCGACGAACTCGCGTTCGCGCAGGGACAGGAATTCGCCGCGCATCAGGCGGGCCAGGGCGACCCAGCTGATCAGGCCCAGGAAGATTCCGAGGGCCAGGACGCCGTTGGTGCTGGCGAACGAAGCGAACCAGCTCCCCTGGTCCCGGCGGCCGGCGAGCTGCGCCATGACGGCCGCCAGCAGCAGGGCGGGAATGATGATGATGACGTCGGTCAGGCGCATCAGGATGGCCTCGGCCCAGCCGCGGAAGTACCCGGAGATGGCACCGACCACCACGCCGATCAGGCCGGCGATGAGGCCGATCACGATCATGATGGTGATGGACTGCTGCGCGCCGCGCATGGTCATGGCGAAGAGATCGCGGCCGATCCGGTCCTGGCCGAACGGATGTTCGCCCCACGCCAGCGGCCACAACGAGGAGGTGGGTTCGCCGCCGTTGACCAGGGGCGAGACTTGCGTGTGGGTGTACTTCCACCAGCCGGGGATTCCCAGGTAGCCCACGGAGGTGAAGGCCAGGACAAAGATGAAGGCGAAGACGATGAGGCCGATGATGGCGCCGGAATGTCCGAGGAACCGTTTCCGGACGATTTGGCCCTGGCTGAGGCCCTTGGCTTCGAGGACCGGCTCGATTCCGGCCGCGGCTGAGATCCGGGAGGCGTCTTCGGCCATGATTTCTTCCTGCTGGCTTGGCTGGCTCATGCTTTTACCCTTACGCGCGGATCCAGTGCGGAGTAGGCGAGGTCCGCGATGAGGTTGAAGACCATGGCCGTGATGGCCACGCAGATGAAGACGCCCATGACGGGGTTGGGATCGACGTGCGCGATCCCGTCCAGGAAGAGGAATCCCATGCCGCGGACCGAGAAGACGGTTTCGGTGATGACGGCGCCGCCGATCAGTGCCCCTATGTCGAACGCCACGATCGTGGCGATCGGGATCAGGGCGTTGCGGAACGCGTGGCGCATGATGACGGTCCGCTCGCTCAGGCCCTTGGCCCGCGCCGTGCGGATGTAGTCCATGTTCATGATTTCGAGCATCGAGGCCCGGGTGAACCGCGTGTAGCTGGCCAGCGAAATGAGGATCAGGGCCAGGGTGGGCAGGATCAGGTGGGTAAAGGAGTCGAGGCCCAGGACCCAGAAGTCGCCCTGGATGTTCGGCGTGCTGGCACCGATAGTCGCGATCGGCCGGCCGCGCACACGGCTGTTGTTGAAGTAGCTGGGCCATGCCTGCATGTAGCGGTCCAGCAGGATCAGGAAACCGACCAGGAACGAGGTGATGGCCGCGGCGCGCATGGACTGCCCGCGGTCATAGCCTCCCATCAGGTAGCCGATGCCCATGCCGATCAGGACAAAGGCGATCGCCAGCACCACGATCATCACGAACGTGGCCTCGTTGAGCAGCGGCTGAAGGAGGAAGTACAGCACGACGCCGACGCCGACGGCGATGAGGGCCGACTGAAGGGCCTTGCGGTTCTTCAGCCCGGCGGAGAGCAGGGTCACGGCGAAGGCGATGCCCGCACCGGCGATGGCGATGACCACGGGCCCCAGGCCCGGCGTCTTGAACCATTCGGTGGCGGAGAAGTAGATGAGCACCGCGGTGACGAAGGCGAAGGCGACGGCGCCGGCCAGCAGCCGGCGCCGCATGGGTCCGCCCGCCGCGACGGCTGTCACTGCGCCGACGACGACGCCGATGCCAAGCGCCGCTGGCAGCGGCACGTCGGGGTTTCTCAGGAAGTTGTTGAAGCCGATGGCGCCGAATTCCTTGAGCAGGACGGCCACCCAGAAGATCGGCAGGGAGAAGAAGAGGAAGGCCATGAACGTGACGCCGTAGTCCAAAGTGCTGTACTGCCGCAGGGCGGTGATGATGCCCAGGGTGATGCCGATCAGGATGGCGAGCACCGTCGCCGCGGTGACGAGGGTCAAGGTCTGGATGAGCGCATTGCCGAGGGCCTCGGTGATGGGCTGGCCGGCGATGTTTTTCCCGAGGTCACAGGAGTTGGCGAACGGAACGAGGCACTGGACTGCGCCGCCGAACCATTTGAAGTACCGCAGCGGTGCCGGGGTGTCCAGCTGCAGGAGCTCGGTCCTCGCGTCCATGAGCTGCTGCTTCTGCGGCGAGGGGTTGGCGCGGAATTCCTCCAGGGGATCACCGGACGCCGCTGTCAGGAGATACACGAAGTAGGACGCGCCGAGAAGAATGAGGGCGGCAGTCACGAGCCGCCGGAAGATGTAGGTCACCATTGGAATAGAACCTCGGAATTCGGGCCCAGGGATTGCCCGGACCGGTCGCGGAGTTTGGCCGGTTCCCGCCGATGTGGCGGCGGGACCACGGCATCGCCAGGATATCGCCAGAAAGGCGTCGGGACCGAAGAAGCTGTGGTCCCGACGCCTTTCCAGCAGTGTTACTTAGGGTCGCGGGCTACTTCTGTGCCCATTCCCAGAAGTTCCACCAAACGCCGGTCTGGTTCGGCATGTACTTCACACCGGTGATGCGGTCGCTGTATGCGTCCACGCCAACCGACTGGAAGAGCGGAAGGCCGTAGGCCGAATCCCAGATCATCTTGTCGATCTGCGCAACGAGGCCGTCCTGCTTGCTCTTGTCGGTGGTGACAATCAGTTCGTCCATCAGCTTGTCGGCTTCAGGGTTGCTGAACTGGTTGAAGTTGGAGTCGTTGCCGGACTTGAAGATCTGCGGAACGCCGGACACGCCGACACCCGAGTTGCTCCAGCCGAAGATGGTGGCGTCGTAGCTGCCGTCACCGAGGGCCTTGCCCCAGTCAGACTTGCCGAGACCGCCGTCGACGATCTTGAAGCCGGCCTTGGTGGCGGACTCGCTGATCAGGGAGTAGGCGTCAACACGGTTGGGGTTGTCCTTGTTGTACATGATGCGAACTTCGGGGGTGGCGCCGTTGAGGAGCTTCTTGGCACCCTCGATATCCACACCCTGGTAAGCGGAGGAGCCGTTGTTCTTGGCCGATTCGGCGTACGGGGCCTGGTCCGGAACGAAGAGCTGGGAGTCAAGAGGTGCAGCGTTCGGATCCAGCTTCTTGACGATCTTGTCGACGATGTCCGTACGCGGGACGGCCTTCATGAACGCCTCGCGGACGTTCTTCTCGGCAAACGGGCCCGAGTAGTTCAGGTCGATGTGGTCGTACGCGAGCTGGTTGCCGACGTCGACCTTCACGCCCTGGCTTTCGAGTGCCTTGAGCTGCTCCACGGTGTCCGCGGATGCCTGCGGGGCGATGATGTCTGCCTCGCCGTTCTTGAGTGCCTGGACCTGGGCGGGTGCCTCACCGATGTAGCGGACGGTGATTTCGTCCAGCTGGGCTTCCGGACCCCAGTTGTAGTCCTTGTTCTTGACCATGGTCAGGGACTGGTCCTGGTTGACGCTCTTGACGATGAACGGGCCGTTGGAGAGGTAGAGGCTCGGATCGGCCGGCAGGGTCTTGGTGTCAAAGCCGGTGTTCCACAGGTCCGACATGGCCTTGAGCTGCGCGTTCGCCGGCTTGGGGGCCTTGGAGTCGCCGCGGGGCATGCCCTTCAGCAAGTCAATGAACGCCTTGGTGTCAGCCAGGCCCGCCTTCTTGGCGAGGACGTGGGCCGGGATGTCGATGCCGGGGCCGCCGATAGCGATTTCCCAGTCGGCGAACGGCTTGGAGTACTTCAGCGTCATGCTGCGGCCGTCGTCACCGAGTTCCGGGAAATCGGTGAGGGCAATGCCGGTCGGGTCACCCGCGTAGGAGAAGTAGGACGTTCCGGTCTTCCCGTCCGCATCGGCGTCGTTGTAGTAACCGGAGAAAGCAGCCCACTGGAGCACAAGGTCGGCCGCGGTGACAGGCGTGCCGTCCGACCACTTCACGCCGTCGTTGATGGTGTACTTCACCGTCAACGGATCGTCGGAGACCTTTTCCATCTTGCCGAACTTCTCATTGCGAACAACGTTGAGCTTGTTGTCGATGTAGAAGAACCCTGAGTGCGTGGCGTAGCTGACCTTTGAGTTAATGTCAGTGTTTCCATCGGCCGTGTTCGGGTTGAACGTATTGAACGCGTTGACCTCTACTACGGTTGCCGATCCGCCTTGCTTGCTTGCTGCGGCCGCAGTGGTCGGGGTTGTCCCGCCGCTGTTGCCCGCGCAGGCGCTGAGGGCGATGGCAGCTGCTGCCGCCACGCCCACTGCTTTGGAAATACGACCCAAGCGCATTCCGCCTCCTTGTTTCTGTGGTGTGGGTGAGACCGGCGCCAAAAGCGCCAGACAGACGTCCACACTCCCCCAGCGGCAGTGTGGCCCGTCTCACATGGCATGAAGCGTAAACCCCAAAGCCCGCTCGGAGCCACCAAAGTTGACCGACTGTAAAGTTCGTTACCGAGCTGCAACATTGGACAGGTTCCGCAGGGCCAGCTTTCCACAGAAACGTTGACGGCGGCGTAACAAAAAGATAAAAGAGCCGCACACAGGAAAAGCCCCGATCCGAAAATCGAGGCTCCTCCAGTTAATCGTTAATTACTTGGCAGAATTACCGCGCTGCCGGGCGGCGGCCGTCAAACGTTGAAACGGAATTCGACCACGTCGCCGTCGGCCATGATGTATTCCTTGCCTTCGATCCGGACCTTGCCGCGGGCCTTCGCCTCGGCCATGGAGCYGGCCTCGATGAGGTCTTCGAAGGAGACGACCTCGGCCTTGATGAAGCCGCGCTGGAAATCGGAGTGGATCACACCGGCGGCCTGCGGGGCGGTGTCGCCCTGGCGGATGGTCCACGCGCGGGTTTCCTTGGGGCCGGCCGTGAGGTAGGTCTGCAGTCCGAGGGTGTGGAAGCCGACGCGGGCCAACTGGTCCAGCCCGGATTCATCCTGGCCGTTCATTTCCAGCATCTCGCGGGCTTCTGCCTCGTCGAGCTCCACCAGGTCGGACTCAAGCTTGGCGTCCAGGAAGATGGCGTCGGCCGGAGCCACCAGGGCACGCAGTTCCGCCTGCTTCTCCGGGCTGCCCAGGATGCCCTCGTCGGAGTTGAAGACGTAGATGAAGGGCTTGGCCGTCAGCAGGCCGAGTTCCTTGAGGTGCTCCATCTCCAGCTTGTCGCTCTTGATGGAGGAGAAGATGGTGTCGCCGCGCTCCAGCACCGCCTGCGCCGCCAGGATGGCTGCCAGCTCGGCCGCATCCCGCTTCTTGATCTTTACTTCTTTTTCGATCCGGGGGATGGCCTTTTCGATGGTCTGCAGATCGGCCAGGATCAGCTCGGTGTTGATCGTCTCCATGTCGGAGCTGGGATCGACCTTGCCGTCGACGTGGATGACGTCCGGGTCATCGAACACGCGGACAACCTGCGCGATGGCCTCGGCCTCGCGGATGTTGGCGAGGAACTGGTTACCGAGGCCCTCGCCCTCGGAGGCGCCCTTGACGATGCCGGCGATGTCCACGAAGGACACCGCGGCGGGCAGCAGGCGCGCGGAGCCGAAGATGCCGGCCAGCTTTTCAAGCCGGGAATCCGGCAGGTTCACGACGCCGATGTTGGGCTCGATCGTGGCGAACGGGTAGTTCGCCGCGAGGACCTGGTTGCGGGTCAGTGCGTTGAAAAGGGTTGATTTGCCGACGTTGGGCAGTCCGACGATGCCAATAGTAAGTGCCACGAGCATATATTCTACCCGCACGCGCCGGCGATCGTTGCGGCGGCCGGTGCTGGGGC